>PWIL01000081.1 GCA_003560455.1 Mollicutes bacterium | reverse complement strand
AAGTTGAAAAAAACGGAAAAAGAAAAATATTTTTGTTGTCATACTTTTGATAAGTTTAATAAAAAAATTAAATATGTGATTACTTTAGATGCCGATACTAAATTATTATTAAATACAGCGTTAAAATTAATTGGAACGATGGTTCATCCAATGAATCAGCCAGTTTTGTCAAAAGATGGAATGAAAGTTGAACAAGGTTATGCCGTTATGCAACCACGCGTTAGTATTGATGTTGAGGTTACTAATAAGTCTGAATACTCGCAATTGTTTGCTGGTCTAGGTGGTTTGGATATATATTCATCAAAACAATTTGATTTATATCAAGATATTTTTGGTGAAGGTAGTTTTACTGGTAAAGGTATTTATGATTTAGAAATTTTTGATAAAATATTATCTAAAACATTTCCTGAAAATTTAATTTTAAGTCATGATTTAATTGAAGGTAATTATTTGCGTTGTGGGTATATAAGCGATGTTGAATTATTTGATGGCTTTCCTTCCAAATATTTTAATGATGCTATGCGTCATCATCGTTGGACGCGTGGTGATTGGCAGATTATTAGTTGGTTAAAAAGGACTGTGCGTAATTTTAAAAATGATTTGGTCGAAAACCCAATTAGTTTAATTGGTCAATGGAAAATATTTGATAATTTAAGACGCAGTCTTCGCAGTCCCTTCCTCTTTTTAATTGTTTTATTTGCGTTTACTTTTAGTCAAAATCCAGTATTGACGATGTGGTTAGTGGCAATAATTATTGCTGTCCCAATTTTCTTCTATTTATTATATAATATGTTATCAAGGCAAAAATATGATATACTTCTGCGTTATTACTTGAAAATCATTTGGGGAATATTAGCAGTAATAGCAAAATCGTTGATTGTTTTGGCAGTTCTCCCCTATGAAGCTTATTTATATTTGGATGCTATTTTTAAGGCTTTATATCGGATGTATATTAGTCGCAAAAATTTGCTTAATTGGATAACCTCTGAAGAAGTTGAAGCAACTTCAAAAAATACTTTAGCTAATTATTTGCGTAATTTTAAAGTTAACTATATTTCCGCTTTATTATTGTTAGTTTTAGCTTATTATTATGCTGGTAATTATTTATATATTGCTTATTTTGTAGCCTTTATGTGGTTAATTGCGCCATTTTTAATGTTTTTGATTAGTCGAGATATCAAGCATCAAAAAGATATTCCTGGTAAGCGAATGGAAAGCGATATTCGTGAGGTAGCGCAAAGAACATGGGCGTTGTTCGATCAATATTTAAATAGAGAAACAGGTTATTTAATCCCAGATAATTATCAATTAAATCGTAATGAAAAGATTGATTATCGAACATCACCAACTAATATTGGTTTTTCATTAGTGGCAGTTATTTCAGCATATGAATTAAAGATTATTTCTAAAGAGATAGCGGTCGATAAAATTAATCATATTATTCATGCCGTTGAGAATTTAAAAAAATGGCATGGTCATTTATATAATTGGTATAATATTGAAACCAAAAAGGAATTGCCGCCATTTTTTATTTCAACTGCTGATAATGGTAATTTTGTGGCATCATTATATGTGGTAAAAGGTTTTTTAAACCAATTTTCCCATTATAAATCTTTAAAATATCGTGTTCAAAAGTTAATTGATAATACTGACTTTTCAAAACTTTATAATGAAGATGGTGAAGTTTTTAGTATTGGTTATATTGTTAACGAGGGAATGTTAGTGCCTTATAATTATAATAATTTTTTATCAGAAGCAAGATTGGCTAGTTTTATTGCAATTGCTAAAGGTGATGTGCCGTTTAAGCATTGGTTTCGCCTAGATAAAACATTAACTAAGCATAAATGGTATAAGGGCGTTGTTTCTTGGTCAGGAACAATGTTTGAATATTATATGCCATTAATTTTTATGAGAACCTTTGAACATACATTACTTGATGAGACATATGCCTTTGCTTATTATGCACATCGGGAATTTATGCGCGAAGTAGATCCAAAACTACCTTTTGGTCTGACAGAATCGGCTTATAATAAATTAGACGATGCGCAAAATTATAAATATAAAGCTTTTGGCATACCATATTTAAAATTTCATGATAGTGAAATTCCGAAGATTGTAATTGCGCCATATGCATCATTAATGGCTTTAGGGAAGTATCCGGCGGATGTTTATAATAATATTAAAAAGTTTGATAAATTGGGTATGATTGGTGAATATGGATTTTTTGAATCATATGATCATGATGATCGAGCAATTGTCAAAGCTTATTACACACATCATCAAGGAATGATTTTGGCGAGCATTACTAATTATTTGCAAAATAATGTAATTCAAGATTATTTTCATGATGATAAAACAGTTAAATCAGTTGAAATTTTATTAAAAGAAAAAGTACAAATTAGAACTTATATTGATTTAAAAATAGCGCGGTATAAAAAGACAAATTATAAACGCGAAGTTTATGAAAATGATATGCGAGAACAAGAAGGCGTTTCAACTATTCCTGAAGTTGGTGTTTTATCAAACGGATCTTATACGGTCTTTATTAATGATCGTGGTTTGGGATTTAGTAAATATAAAAACTTACAAGTTAATCGCTATCGCAAAACTGAAGATGAAAATTATGGTTTATTTGTTTATATTAAAAATAAGAATAAAGTATGGTCAAATACATATAATCCTGATTTAAAAGAACCAGAAAATTATCATGTTGTTTTTGCGTCAGATCGAATTAAATTTGTTAGAGAAGATGATAATATTATTACAACAACTGAAGTGACAGTAACTAAGGATCATAATGCCGAAATTCGTAAAATAAAAGTTGAAAATGCCGGTTCGGAAGAGGTTGAGTTGGAATTAACTTCTTATGGTGAATTAATTATGGCAAGGCCTGAAGAAGATATTGCACATCGCGTGTTTAATAGTATGATGATAAATTGTGAAATTGATGAAGTAACTTCATCATTGATTTTCACAAGAAGGTCAAGAACCAAAGATAATACAAAATATTTTATTATTAATCGCTTTTTTATGGCTGATGATGATGGTGTTTTTGATTTTGAAACATCGCGTTATAATTTTTTAGGTCGAAATAATAAAACTGATGAAGCGATAAAGATTAAGCGAAATGAAAAAATGACTAGTGAAAGCGGAGCTTTATTAGATCCAATAATGAGTATTCGCAAAAAGATTGTTTTAAAACCAGGCGGAAAAGAAACCCTATATTTGTTGGTTGGTTTTGGCAAATCAAAAGAACAGGTTACGGATATTGTAAAAAGTTATAATAGCGAACGAAAGATTGAGCAAGCTTTTGAAAAGGCAACGGTCTTAAATAATATGCGAAATAGTTATGCTGGTTTAAGTGGTGTTGAAATAAGAGCTTATAATCGATTGTTAAAATATATTTATCAATATGTGGCGGAAATAGATCGTAAAAAATTATTATTAAATAATGTTTTAACGCAAAAGAATTTATGGAAATTTGGTATTTCTGGTGAATTGCCAGTTATTTTGGTAGATGTGTTTAGTGCCGAAAATTCTGGTTTTATTTATGATGTGCTGCGGGCTTATGAATTTTATCAAACTCGAGCTGTGTATATTGATATTGTAATTATTAATAATGAAAGTGGCGAAAAGAAAGAATTGGTAAAAAAATCAATTGATCGGATGATGTATCGGATTAATAGTCAAAATTATTTTGATGATCTGCCTGGTAGTATATATGTTATTGATGATATTACCGAAGAAGAGCGAAATTTACTAAAAGTAGTTGCTAGTCTACATTTTGACGGCTCAATTAGAAAGTCTTTAAATGACCAAATTAATGATATTGAAAATTATCGCGAAATTATCACTAAAAAAACAAGTGGTAATGATATGTTAGTATTCGGTGAAAAGGGAAGTGTTTGTAATTTTGGTAGATTTGTGGAAGATGGTAGTGAATATTTAATAAAAACAACGGATACACCTAAACCATGGTCTAATGTTTTAGCAAATGAAAATTTTGGAACGGTCATTACTAATAATTTAGGTGGATTTACATATGCGTATAATAGTCGGGAATTTAAATTAACTAATTGGAGTAATGATCCGGTTTTAGATCCAGCTAGTGAAAAAATTTATATTGATGGTAAAAGATTGATTCCTAGTAAGACACGCCATGGTTTTGGCTATTCTGTTTTTGAAACAAAAACTAAAAAATACGATATTGAAACAAAAGTTTATGTACCAATTAATGATAATATTAAAATTTATGATATTGTGATTAAATCAAAAACCAAAAGAAAAGTTGATTTAGCATTTAATATTAATCCGGTTTTGGGCGCCAGTCCAGAAGAAACAGCGCGATATATTCATAGTAATTTTGATGAAAACAACAATTGTTTGGTGATGCAAAATAATTATAATCAACATTTTAAAAATGAAAAAGCATTTATTAGTTGTTCGGAAAAAATAAAAACTTGTGATGTTGAAGAATATAATTCGCGTGTTATTCGGACAAATTTATCAGTTGATAAAGAAAAGCGTTTTGTTTTGACAGTTGGCTCTGGTAATTGTGAAGAGTTAACCCGAAAATATCATGATTTAAATAATGTTGATGCTGAATTTGCTAAAACTAAAGAATATTGGCAAGATAAAGTTGGTCGGGTGAAAGTAAAAACACCTGATGATAAATTTAATTATTTAATGAATGGTTGGCTTTTATATCAAGTTTATGCATCGCGTTTATATTCAAGAGCGGCTTTTTATCAAGTTGGTGGGGCGACTGGTTTCCGCGATCAATTACAAGATTCATTGTGTTTGCTTTATAGTAATCCTGATTTTACCCGGAAGCAAATTTTAAAACAAGCAAATCATCAATTTATTGAGGGTGATGTTTTACACTGGTGGCATGAAGATACCATGTTTGGAGCGAGAACGCACTTTTCAGATGATTATTTGTGGTTAGTTTATGTCACTTATGAATATTTAAAAGTTACTAATGATTATAGTATTTTAGAAGAGCGGGTTGGTTTTGTTGAAGGTGAAGCGTTGCTAGAAGGCGAATCAGAAAAAGGCATTGATTTCAGGTATTCAGTAGCTAAAGAAACTTTATATTATCATATTAAATTAGCAATTAATAAAGCCTTATCACAAATGGGTGAAAATGGTCTGCCGCTGATGGGCAGTGGGGATTGGAATGATGGTATGAATAAAGTAGGTCATTTAGGTAAAGGTGAAAGTGTTTGGGTTGGTTTTTTCCTTTATGATATTTTATTAAAAATGCCAAAAATTACTCAGGATGCGGAGTTTAATCAAGCTTGCTTAGAAGCCGCGGCAAGTTTAAAAGAAAATTTAAATAAGAATGCTTGGGATGGTAATTGGTATTTAAGAGCTTTTTATGATGATGGTGAGCCGTTAGGAAGTCACGAAAATAGTGAATGTCAAATTGATTTGATTTCGCAATCATGGAGTTTGTTAACGGAAATTGCTACTTATCAAAAAAGGAAAAAGATTATTTCGGCAGTGGAAAAGCAGTTAGTTGATAAAAAGAATGGTATTATTAAATTATTGACGCCGCCATTTACCGGAGAGGATAATGATCCGGGCTATATTAGTTATTATATTCCAGGTATTCGTGAAAACGGCGCCCAATATACGCACGCGGCATTGTGGTATATTATGGCTTTAACTAAAATAGGTGAAAATGAAAAAGCATATCAATATTTTCAAATGATTAATCCGGCTAATCGCAAACCAAAAGTTTATAAAACCGAGCCATATGTAATTGCAGCTGATGTATATTCTAATGAATATTTTGCTGGTCAAGGTGGTTGGACTTGGTATACAGGTTCGGCTAGTTGGGCGTATAAGGTTGCTTTGGAAAATTTATTAGGTATTCGTAAAGAAGGCGAAAAATTAATTATTAAACCAGCTTTTGATCCAAAATGGGGCAGGATTGAGGTTAGCTATCAATATTTAGAAACTGTTTATGATTTAGAAATTCATTATGCTGATCAAGAATTTACAGTTGATTTAGTTAATGATCAAAAGAAACATAAAATTATTTTAAAATAAGTCGTTTGACTTATTTTTTTGTGATATACTTATAATAGGGGTTATAAAAAATATATCTAAATTGTTATTAGGCTCATAATTCATACACCCAACCTTGATTTTTTCGGGGTGGTGGTGGTATAATGAATTTATAAAAATAAGAATAAAAAGGAGTTTGTAATGAAAAAAAAGTTTTATTT
>PWIL01000152.1 GCA_003560455.1 Mollicutes bacterium | reverse complement strand
TTTAAAAAATAAAAGCGATGAAACCTTAGAACATTATAATTTGTATGATGAGGATTTTGGCTATCAAGTTTTTATTTTTATTGATGATGATCGAGTTTCAGCACATCCTTTTTTGTCAGAATATGATCAAGTTTTTAATGATGATAACAGCGAGCCAATGCGTGATTTAGGTTATTTTGGATTTCCGAAGTTTTCATCAATTGACCCAGATGTAAAAAAAGAGGTTGATTTTTGGGCGGGTGGTAAAATGATTGAATTTGAGAATTTGGAAACTTTTAAAATTTATAATGCTTTTAGTAATTATGAACCCCGTGAATATGATTTTTCAATTGGCTGGTTTAAAGTAAAAGAACATAATTTTTTAGAAATATATCGTTCTCAGCCGGTAAATATTAATGTTGTTGAAAGTGATTGTTAACCATTAGTTAAAAAGGAGAAACTTGTGAAATATCGAATTAATTCGCGAAACAATGATAAATTATCTATTTTAGGGTTTGGTTGTATGCGCTTTCCAAAAGACGAGGAAGAAGCAAAAAATCAAATAATTTATGCAATTGAAAATGGTATAAATTATTTTGACACGGCTTATGCTTATCCTAAAAGTGAAGAAATTTTAGGAAAAGTATTAGCAAAAGGATACAGGAAAAGTGTTAAAGTTGCCACTAAATTACCGCATTATTTGATTAAGCAAAAATCAGATCTTGATAAAATTTTTAATGAACAATTGCGGCGTTTGCAAACAAATTACATTGATTATTATTTAATACACGTTTTAACTGATGTTGCAATTTGGGAGCGGCTTGTTTCTTTGGGGATAATTGACTGGGTTGAAAGAAAAAAAAGATTAGGGGAAATTAAAAATATAGGTTTTTCATATCATGGCGGTCAAGAAGATTTTATTAAATTAATTGATATTTTGATTGGGAATTTTGTTTAATTCAATATAATTATTTTGATGAAAATAATCAAGCTGGTCGAAAAGGACTGGAGTATGCACACCAAAAAAATGTTCCGGTGATGATTATGGAACCTTTACGGGGAGGTCAGTTGGTTAATCAACTGCCCAAAGAGGTATATTTAGAATTTGCAAATGCCAATCAAAAACGAACGCCAGTTGAATGGTCTTTAAAATGGCTTTGGAATCATTCAGAAATTTTAACTGTTTTGTCAGGGATGAACAGTAAGGAAATGATTAAAGAAAATATAGAGATTGCTGATCGAAGCGAGGCTAATCAGTTAACAGAGGAAAATCATGAAATGTTTGGAAAAATTAAAAAAATTTTATGGCAAAAAATGAAAGTTCCTTGTACCGGTTGTAATTATTGTATGCCCTGTCCAGTAAATGTTGATATTCCAACTTGTTTTTCTTGTTATAATGATTTAGCTACGGTTGGAAAACTATCAGCGATCAAAAAATATTTGATGCAAACAAGTTTAAAAACTGAAGCATCAAATGCTTCTCTTTGTATTGAATGTCGTAAATGTGAAAAAAAATGTCCGCAAAATATTTTAATTAGCGAAAGGCTGCAAGAAGTAAGTCGTCATTTAGAGGGTTGGTATTATCGCCCGATTAGGTTTGGGATCAAAAAAATATTAAAAGTTAAGCGTTAAGGAGGAAAAAATGTTAAAAAAATGGTTTGTTTATGGAACGATTATAATGCTGGCCAATTTTTCATTTTTATTATTATTGGCCAACTTGTTGATGATTGATGTTGGTTTTGAAAATATTGGTGGTTTTCTATTTTTAGCAACTTTGATAGCTTGTGTAATTGCTACTGGTGGATATTTAAAATATCATATTTATTTTTATTTGATGTTGTTTTTCAATTTTTTAGCAATGGCGATATGCCTTTATATTGTTAATCGCCAAGTTTTAGAAAGTTGGGATAATATTGTAATTATGATTTATTTTTTATTAATTAATTTTTTAGGTTTAGTTATTAGTGTAATAGGACAAGGGTTTTATTTAAAAGTGTTAAAAAAACATCATTAAAGATGTTTTTGTTTGTGATTATTTGTAATTATCTGTCGATTTTCTTGTTCGTGTAAAATTTGTTTTAATTGTTCAATTTTATTTTTATCTTTGGTTTCAAAAAAATTATCAATTTCTTCGGGATTAGATTGGTGAAATTGCTGATAAACAGCATAATCAAAAAAGTTTTTTAAATTTGTTTGTTGTGAAAAATCACCATCATTGGCTTGGACTTCATTGTTATATAAATCTAACCAGAAAAATAAATTTCCTTGATGCATATATGCATCAAATTCATAGTGAAAATAAGGTTGATGGAATTTGGGAAACTCATTGATGACAGTTGGTTTTTCAAATAGTACTTTATCTTCAGATTGTAATAAATTTATTTTTAATTCATTTGCTTCTTTTTTAAGTTGAGGTGCTAAGGTTTTAAAATGATTGTAAAATGATTTATCCAAATTTTCTAAAATATGATAATTGGTTTCAATAGTCGCTAATATTTCATTAGGCATATAGTTAAAATTTTGGATGTAGTTTGCTTTATTTTCTTTCGAACAAATAAAACCTTTTAAATTATTGTAATTTAAAGCATCAAAATTATTGTTTTGAATATCATCATTAATATTAGATAATTGCTTTGTTAAAAAATAATTGCGAATAATGTTGTAAATATAATTCATTTCTTCGCTGTGATATTTACCGATAAGATAATTTTGGTTAAAATAGTTTTTGCTGATGCTGTCTAGTTTGGGATCGATTTCTAGGTGATGGTGGTTCGGGTCATTTAAAAAATAAAATGTTGGGTTTAGCGAACTGTTAATTGGATAATTATCTTTTAGATCATAAGTGCAAAATTTTAATAAATAATCTTTTTCTTTGGCTGAAAGTTTAAAATTGTTTGGCTTCATCAAATCACTCCTTGCGGAGTATTATAGCATAAATTTAAAGAAAAACAAGAAAAAAGAGGTGGAATGTGAAAAAAATTTTACTTATTTATGGTCACCCTAGTAAAGAAAGTTTCAATAGTGCGTTGTTAAAAAGTTATAAGCGGGGTTTAGAAGGAAAAGATGTAGATGTTGCGGAACTTTTTTTAACTGATTTGAACTTAGAAAAAGTTTTATTTAATGCTCATAATCAAAAAAATGACCAATCAACAGAGATTAAATTTGTTCAACAAAAGATTAATGAAGCCGATTTATTAGTAATTGCTTATCCAATTTGGTGGGGAACGCCACCAGCTATTTTAAAACTATTTATCGAAAATGTTTTTGTTAGTGGATTTGCATATAAGTATACTAAACCTAAATTTAAGTTATTGCCAACTTGGGAGAAAAGATTAAGAGGAAAAAAAGCACGTTTAATTGTTACTTTTGATTCGCCAAAATGGTATTATTTGTTTTGGATTGGTGATCCTAACTATAAAATGATGAAAAAAAGTATTTTAAATTTTTCAGGGATTAAAATAATTGGTAAACATTATTTTGGGTCAATTGTGTTTAGTAATGAGAAAAAACGCAAAAAGATGTTGCAAAAAATGTATAATTTAGGATGTAACGAGAAATAAATAATTTGTTTTAATTTAATAAAAATGTGTTATAATTTATAATTAGGAGGGGTTGAATGAAAAAAATTATTGATGGAAATTATGCTTGTAGCTTAGCTGCTTATGATTTTACTGAGGTTGCAGGTATTTATCCGATTACACCATCTAGCCAGATGGCTGAACAAATTGATGAGTGGAGTAATAACGGGAAGTTAAATATTTTCAATGATCGGGTTAAAGTTATCCAAATGCAAAGTGAAGCAGGTGCAGCAGGCATGATGCATGGTGTTTTATCAGCGGGCTTATTAGCTAGTACTTATACAGCTAGCCAAGGATTATTGTTGATGATTCCGAATATTTATAAAATGGTTGGTGAAATGTTACCTGGGGTGATTCATGTGTCGGCGAGATCTTTATCGACGCATGCGTTATCTATTTTTGGTGATCATCAAGATGTTTATGCAGTTAGACAAACTGGGATTACAATGTTAGCATCATCTTCGGTGCAAGATGCTTATTATATGAGTATTCTTGCTCATTTAGTTGCGATTGAGTCATCACTACCCGTGCTGCATTCTTTTGATGGCTTTCGCACGAGTCATGAAATGAATAAAATAAATGTTTTAGAACAGGAAAAATATGCTAATCTGATTAATAAAGAAGCGTTGCAAAATTTCCGGAAACAAGCATTGCATCCGAAAAGCAATATTACAAAAGGGACTGCTCAAAATGATGATATATATTTCCAAGCGGCGGAAGTGCGAAATAAGCATCATGAAAAAGTACCTGAAATTGTATTTCAATATATGCAAAAAATAAATGAATTAACAGGGATGACTTATTACCCGTTTAACTATTATGGAGGAGTAAGTGCAAAATATGTAATTGCAGCGATGGGATCTGTGAATGAAACAATAAAGGAAACAATTGATGTTTTAGGCGATGATTATGGCTTGATTGAGGTTCATTTATATCGCCCGTTTAGTAAAGATTTTTTATTAAAAATAATGCCGGAAAGTGTTGAAAAAATTGCGGTATTAGATCGAACAAAAGAACCCGGTAGCAATGGCGAACCACTTTATTTAGATTTTGTAAATGCGTTGAGAGATAAAAACATTAAAATAGTTGGTGGGCGTTATGGATTATCTAGTAAAAATGTTACCCCTGGTCAAATAGCGGCTGTTTTTGATATGTTAAAAACTGAATTAAAAAATCCTTTTACAATTGGGATTAAAGATGATGTTACTAATTTAAGTTTGGCTACTAAAGATTTAAAAACGAGTGATTCTTTAGAATTTGCAATTTATGGTTATGGTAGCGATGGGATGGTAACAGCAGCTAAATCAATTGTCAAAATAATTGGAGATACAAAAGCTAATGTTCAGGGATATTTTCAATATGATTCAAAAAAATCTGGCGGAGTGACACTTAGTCACTTGCGTTTTAATAAACGCCCGATTAGATCCACTTATTATGTAGAAAATCCGAAGTTAGTGGTGGTAACTAAAGAAAGTTATTTTAAAAAATATCAAATGTTAAAGAACGTTAGTGAAAATGGAGTTTTATTAATTAATACTAGCAAGAGTGAATTTGATTTATTTTCTAAGGAAGATTTAGAAATTATAGCTAAAAAAAATGTTCGTGTTTATGGTATTGATGCTGAAAAAATAGCGAACGCCCATGGTTTGGGTGGAAAAATCAGCATTATTATGGAGATGGCTATTTTTGAAATTACGCAAATTATACCAGTTGTAGAAGCTAGAGAAAAGTTAATAAAGCAAGTTGAAGAAGATTTTTCTAAAAAAGGTGCAGAAGTAGTTGAAGCGAATAAAACTGCAATTGATAAAGTGAAAGAAAATATTAGAGTTTTAATCATTCCAAAAGAAGGACAGGATTATCAATTAGAAAAAGATTTTGTTTCTTTAATTAATCAACGGGAAGGAGATTGTATCAAAGTTTCCGAATTTAATCCTCGTGGTGAGTTTGTTGGCGGTACAACTGCTAGTGAAAAAAGAGAAATTGCAAGTCAAGTTCCGCAATGGGTAAGTGAAAATTGTATTCAGTGTGGTTGGTGTTCTTTTGTTTGTCCACATGCCGTCATCAGGCCTTTTCATTTAAGTAAGGAAGAAAGTGAAAATGCGCCTAATGAAGTTCAAAAAAGAGCAGTATCGCCTTTGGAAAAAAATATTGAAGATCATCAATTTATAATTGGGGTTTCAGTTAAAGATTGTACCGGATGTCAATTGTGTATTAATAAATGTCCGGGTAAGGGCGGTAACAAAGCATTAATCAACAGTCTACTCACAACGGAAGTAAATAATCAAGAACAAGAAATTGCTGATTATCTTTTTGCTAATATTGAAAATAAGAAGTTAGTTAGTGATATGATTATTAAAGGCACGCAATTTAATCGTCCGCGGTTTTATTTTAGTGGCGCTTGTGCGGGATGTGGCGAAACGCCTTATTTGAAATTATTAACGCAAATGTTTGGCGATCGCTTAATTATTGCTAATGCTACGGGCTGTTCATCAATTTATGGGGGAACAGCACCAAGTACACCGTATGATATTCCGTGGGCTTCGTCTTTATTTGAAGATACTGCGGAATATGGTTATGGAATGGAAATAGCTTATACAACCGCTCGCAATCGATTAAAAAAAGTAATGCAAGAGTCAGATGATGAAAACAAACCATTGTATGATGAATGGTTAAAGAATGTTGCTGATTTTGAAAAAACATGGG
>PWIL01000157.1 GCA_003560455.1 Mollicutes bacterium | reverse complement strand
ATGGTGCCATAAATTGTTCCAAACCTTTAGCAAGTTGATTAGGCGAGGTTGTAATGGTTAACAAGGTCGAATATAAAATAATTAAGATTAAACGAAAGACAGGAAAAATAACATCTAGCGTTTCCGGTTGAATTAATAAATTAAGTAATAATACAACTAAAATAAAATATTTTAATGACCAAACTGCTTTTAAATAAACAATTGGTACAATTTTGCTCATTAGCATGATTAAAATAACAAAGAATAATAATAATATTAAAAAAACTAAATCTTTAAATAAAATAACAATTAAGACATATAAAAACGTACAAATGATTTTCACTAAGGGATTCATTTGATGGAGTAACGAGTTTTTATGATAATAACGTCCAAAAGTAATATTATTTAGCATGGCGATACATATCCTTTAATAAATCATTAATATCATCACGGTAGTTTAATTTTAAATTTTTACTAGCGTTTATTTTTTGCGTTAATTCAACAATTTTAGGTGGCGTTAATTGGTATTTTTTTAGTTGGTTAGAATCTGATAAAACAGCAATTTTATCGCCATATTGAACTAGTTTTTTATTATGCAAAATAAATACTTGATCAACAAAACTATAGACAAAATCAATATCTTGACTAACGATAATAATTGTTTTATTGAATTTTTGTTTTAATATTTTAATAACCCGAATTAAATGGTTTTTACTATTTCTGTCTAGGCCAACTGTTGGTTCATCTAAAATCAAGATATCTGGATTAGCGATTAAAACAGCTGCTAGAGCAACTTTCCGTTTTTCGCCGTTACTTAAATGAAACGGGTTTCTTTCTAAATAGCTATCATCAAGACCGACCATTTTTAAGCCATCGTTGATCTTTTTTTGATTAGTTTTTTCTTTTAGACCATATTTTAATTCTTCTTTAACTGTTCGGCAAAAGAATTGTTTATCGGGAAATTCAAAAACAAAACCAATTTTTTTGTCTTCTTCAATTAATACTTTTCCTTTAGTTGGTGATTGAAACATTGCTAAAACAGCCATTAAAGTTGTTTTCCCACTGCCAGTTGCACCAATAATAGCATTTACTTTACCAATTTTAAAAGCAAGATCAATATCTTTTAAGACAATGTTATTACCATAAGCGATGGTGACATTTTCTAATCTTAAACCCATATTTTTTTCACCATTTCATCCATATCAAGTTCTATTTCATCAAGTAATTGATAATATTCTAATTTCAGTGATAATGAATACATAAAAGGAATCTCAATTCCTAATTGATTTAATATTTTTTCTTCAGTTAAAACTTTTTTCGGATTACCCCGTAAAACTATTTTTCCCTGATCAATTACAACCATATGATTAGTATAAATAATTTCTTCTAAATTATGGGTAACCATAATAATGGTCAGTTGATATTTTTTTCTTAAATTTTCTAATAAGGTAAGAATTTTTTCTTTTTGGGAACTATCAATTCTATTTAAGGTTTCATCCATTAAAACAACTTGGGGTGTGTGCGCTAGCATCGCTGCTAGGCAAACAATTTGCTTTTCGCCTCCAGATAATTGGTAAGGGTTTTTTGATAGTAAATTTTTTATTTTTAATTCTTCCGCTATTTCGGTAACTCTTTTTTTTATTTGAGCCGGTTTTTCTTTTTTGTTTTCCAATACAAAAGCTATTTCATCATAAACTGTTTCCGAAATAAATTTATCATCGGGGTTTTCGGTTAATAAATAAACTTTTTGAAAGTATTCCGCCGTATTTTGCGGAGTTTTATTATCTAATAAAATTTTTCCTTGGTGTTTTAATTGACCCATTAATAGTTTTAAAAGCGTGCTTTTGCCCCCACTATTAGGTCCAACAATTGCCGTCCAATCACCTTTTTTGATTTCCAAATTAAAATCTTCAAAAATTAATTCTTGATTATAGGCGAAAGTTAAATTATCTATTTTAATAATTGGTTCCATAAAAACACCTCAATTATATTATACAATAAAAATTTAATTTTTTTCTTAAATTGTGATTGTTTTTGGATTTTCTTCTTTTATTTTTATTTTTGTTAAAATGGTATCGGCCATTTTCGGGTTGATTTTTTTTGTTTGATCAATTTGGTAATATTTTTTATAAAACAAGTTTTCCACCATCGAGCGGATTTCTTTGTCGGCAAACACTAAGACCGAGTCTAATAAAGTTAAACGAATTATTTTTTCTTTTTCGTGTTGTTTTAAATATTCTTGATCGATAGTAAGCGTTCTTTCAAAAAATTCTTGGCAAAAATGATGCGTAAAATCAGCAAGTAGGTAATCATAAACTCGATTATCAATGTTATGTTCTTCGATTAAGGTTGCGCTTTTGCTAATAATTGGAGTTTTTTCATCGCGCGTGTTGTCCACAAAAAATTCATTTGTATTAGCGTAAGTTGCAAAAATTTTATATTTTTCATCAATTAATTCTTCTTTGACTTCGGGATTGTTTATTTTTTCAATATTTTTATTAAGCATTTTTAAATAAACTTTAAATAAGTCCTCCGAAAAAGCTTTAAATAATTGTGGAGAGTTATCATTTAATTTAAATTCTATATGCGAAAATTCGGGAATTAAATTTAAAACATTAATGTTTAAATCAGCTGCCCGATTTTGATCATAGATAAAAAAATTACGAAACAAACGACTAAAACTTTGTGGATTAAGACCGTATTTTGCTTGAAATCTTTGCGGACTTTCCATAATTTCATAAAACATTTCTTCATAGCCCGGGGTTTCGCTTAATTTTTGGCATAAGTTTTTTTCATGCTTGATTAACTCTTCAAACAATAAAAGAAATTTATTAAAAAAATCACTTTTTTTATCATTGTTTTTTTCTAAATGATTTAATTTTTTTAAAGTTCCTTGTATTTTTTTAGACACGGTTACTGTATTTTGCATCCGTTTGTGCAATTGATGATTTAATTTCATTTAACCACCTCTTAATTAGGGAGCGTTATTCTAGCATAATTATCTTTTTTTGCCAAATTTATTTGATTATTTTTTTAAATAATTGATGATAATTTTTAACTGATATATAGGTTACTTGCGAAGTTACTTCTTTGGGAATGTCCTCCATATCTTTTAAATTTCCTTCCGGAATTATGATATTTTTGATGTTATTTCTTAAAGCACCAATGCTTTTTTCTTTTAGACCACCAATCGAAAGAATCCGGCCGCGAAGAGTTATTTCACCAGTCATGGCGACATCATAAGGAATTTCATAGTTACCTAATGCGCTAATCATAGCGGTAGTTAAAGCAACTCCAGCACTTGGTCCGTCTTTTTTAACCGCTCCTTCTGGAACATGAATGTGAATGTTGTTGTTGGTTATTTTATCATAATCGATGTTATATAATTTATGATTTGATTTTATATACCCCAAAGCAATTTGGGCGCTTTCTTTCATCACGTCACCAAGCGAACCGGTTAAAACTAGACTACCATCACCTTTGTATAAATTAACTTCAATTGGAATGATGTCGCCCCCAAAGTAAGTATAAACTAAACCGTTGACCACGCCAACTTCTTTTTGTTCTTCTTTCCGATCAGTAAAATATTTGGGCTGGCCGAGGTATTTAATTAATGATTTTGCGGTAATGGTGTATTTTTTTTCTTTTTTGTTAATAATAATATCATATACTACTTTGCGAACTATTTGCGATAGTTGTCTTTCTAATTCGCGAACACCTGCTTCTTTGGTATAATTACGAATTATTTCTAAAATAATGTTATCGCTAATAGCAATTTTGCTGTCTTTTAAACCATGGTTTTGACAAATTTTGGGCAGGAGGTGATTTTTACCAATATAAAGTTTTTCATATTCTGTATAGCCCGATAACCGGATTATTTCTAAACGGTCTCTTAGTGCTTCTGGGATATCTTCAATATAATTAGCGGTTGTTATAAATAAAACATTTGATAAATCAACTGGTTCTTCGATATAATTATCACTAAAATATTTGTTTTGTTCAGGGTCAAGTACTTCCAGCAAGACGCTAGCGGGGTCACCTTTAATGTCTTTAGTCATTTTATCGATTTCGTCAATTAAGAATAAAGGATTAGCGGTACCAGCTTTTTTTAAACCTTGAATAATTCTACCGGGTGATGATCCTAAGTAGGCTTTCCGATGACCGATTAATTCGGCTTCATCGTTAATTCCACCAACTGACATTTTAGCAAAGTTTCTTTTGATTGCTTCAGCAATACTAAAGGCGAGACTTGTTTTACCAACTCCTGGTGGCCCAACTAAACAAATTATCGGTCCTTTTAAACTTTTTGTTTTTTGTTTAACGGCTAAAAATTCTAAAATTCGTTCTTTGACTTTTTCTAAACCATAGTGCGAATCATCTAATTTAGATTGCACGTCTTTTAAATTATTGTTATCTTTAGTTGTTTTTTGCCATGGTATATTCATAAGCCAATCAATATAGTTAGCGATAATATGTACTTCTGGGGAAGTTGGTGGTAGGATTTCATAGCGTTTTAATTCGGCTTGAATCCGGTCTTTGATTCTTTGTTGAGCGTCTAGTTTAACTAGTTTTTCTCTTAAAGTTGCTATTTCATCTTCTTTAGAGCCACTTTCGCCTAGTTCTTCTTTGATTACTTTTAGTTTTTCTCTTAAAATATATTCTTTTTGATGTTTGTCTAATTCTGATTTTACTTTAACATCGATTGCTCTTTCGATGCTTTGTTTTTCTTTTTCTTTTTGCAAGTCTTCAATGATCATTTTGGCTCTTTTTTCAGGATCTATTTGCATCATATAGATTAAAGCCCGACTACCAGAAATTGGTAGTAATGGTGGAATCATATCGGTTAGTTGGGAAAGATTATTAATTTTAGCGATTGTTCCTAAGACATTGTTGTTAATGTAAGGAACTAGTTTAACATAGTCGTTTATTTCGCTTTTTATTTTGGTTAATTGTTGTTGTTCGATTTCTTTTTCAATTGGCCGTTCTTCGACTTTACGAACTAAAACTTCAATATTTTCTGGTGTTTCAGCATTTATGTATTCAACGACTGATCCTCGGGCGATTCCTTTGATTATCACTTGTAAGTTACCGTTATCAAGTTTGATTTTATTGGTTATTTTAGCTATAACACCCATTTGAGGAAAACCGGGAGTAGCTGTTTTTTGACTTTCTTCATTTATGATAAAAACTTCATTATTATGGAAGTATTCAGCTGTATCAATAACATTTTTACTGTTAGTTGCATCAAATTCTAATCTTATTTCATTATGAGGAATCAACACTAGCCCTTTTAATAAAATTACTGGCAAATTCTTTTTCATGATAGACCTCCTCCGCAAATTGGCTCTTATTATAATATAAAAAAAATAAAAAGTCCATTCTTTTTTAAAGTTAATTATAGATAATGATTTAAGCAACAATTTTTGCAAAAAAATACACTGAATGTTATAGAATTCAGCGTATTAGTCGAATTTTACTATCTTTTTTTTGTTGATTTTAATTCTTTAGTAAATTGATAATCAAGCGGTAAGTAAATTTCTTTTTCAAAATCTGAAATATTTATTGCATTTAACTTTTTTAAAACATTAAGTTCTGGTGAGTTTTTATTTTCTACAATTCCGGTTGCAATCATTCCAGCAGCTATATTATCAGTGACAACGCCTTCTTTATTAGCACCATAAGTTATTTTTATATCGTCCAAATTTTCATAGTTACTAATGCGGCGGATTACTATCCCTGGAGCATTCCTTTGTATAACATTTTTTTCTGTAAGCTGTGTATTTTCATCGATTACAATCGGATATTGCTGATTAACTATTTTTCCACTTTTCATTTGTTTTATTTTTTCAATTATTTTCTTTTCTAATTCAAAATTTTTTTTCACTTGATTTAGAAAAGCTTCTTTAAATAATTCTTCTTCCATTTCTGTTTTATCTAAATTGTATAAAATTGTTGCATCAATCCAACTATCATTAATAAATTTTTCTAATTCATCAGTTTTTTCTTCTGATTCTTCGCTTAATATCCATTGATCTTTACCTTCCGGTCCGTATATCGCCATATTAAATCCCTCCCGGCTTGATTATAACATATAAAAAGAAAAAAAGAAAAATGCATTTTTTTTTACTACTACTTTAAAATTTGCTTCGATTCTAATTTTTATGATATATTAATATCTAGTTAAGGAGGTTTTGTTAATGCAATTTTTAAAAAGTTTTGGGGTGACTTTATTATTTGGTTCAATTTATTTTTATTTTTTATTACCACCAATTAATATTACTAGTTTTGCTTTTTGGTTTTTTATTATTTCATTGTTAATTGTTTTTGGAGCAACTTTTTTTTCACTCAATACAATTTCAATTATTACCGGTGAACAATTAGATTTGCGAGTTTTAAATATTGGCAAAAATGCAAAAATATTTTTTGGAGTGATTGTTTTGATTATTGGTGGAATTATTGTTACTAATATCGTGCTTTCACCATTGTTTATTGCCGATGCTTATTCAAAACGGATTTTTATTAATACCGAAAATACTTTTGCGGATGATATTGACCCGGTTGATTTTCAAAGATTACCAGTAATTGATAAAGATTCTAGCATGCGTTTAGGTGACCGAGTTATGGGAAGATTACCTGATTTAGTTTCGCAATTTGATGTTTCTAATTTATATACGCAAATTAATTATCAAGATGAAATAGTGCGAGTTACACCTTTAGAGTATAGTGATATTTTTAAATATTTTAATAATCGACATGAAGGTGTTGCTGGCTATATTATTGTTAATTCTGTTTCTGGGGAAGCGGAGTTAGTTCGTTTAGATGAAGGTATGCAATATATGAATTCAGCCATTTTAAATAAAAATTTAGATCGAAAATTACGTTTTTCTTATCCAACTAAAATATTTGGTGGCAAGTACTTTGAACTAGATGATGAAGGAAATCCTTTTTGGGTAGTGCCAACCGTAAAATATCACGGGGTTAATATTCGGGCTGCTGTTGAAGGGGTGATAATTTTAGATCCCGTTTCTGGTGATTCAGATTATTATGATATTAACGATGTTCCAGAATGGATTGATCATGCTTATCCATCACGATTGATTATTGAAAAAACCGATGATTGGGGTCAATATAGTCGTGGTTTTTGGAATTCTATCTTTGGTCAACGAGAAGTTGTTAAAACAACTAGAGGATATAATTATACAATAATCGATAATGATGTTTATTTGTATACGGGCATTACTTCTGTCATTGGTGATGAGGCCAACTTAGGTTTTATTTTAACTAATTTAAGAACTAGTGAAACCAATTTCTATACAGCGCCTGGAGCAGAAGAATATTCAGCTCGAGCAAGTGCTGAAGGTCAAGTTCAACATATGAATTATCAAGCTACATTTCCGCTTTTAGTTAATGTTAAAAATCAGCCGACTTATTTTTTATCGTTAAAAGATCGAGCGGGCTTAATTAAAATGTATGCCTTAGTTGATGCAACTGATTATCAAAGAGTTAGTGTAACGGATGTTGCTGAGGGAATTCCGCGAGCTTTTCAAAATTATATTGGTGATGAACTTGATGAAGTAAATCTTGTTCAAGAAGAAATTGTCGTTAGAGATATTATTCCAGTCTTAATTGATGGTAATAGTCATTATTTTCTAGTTGATGATGATGACCAAAAATATTTTGTCAATATTAACGTGAATAAAAATCTCCTGCCATTTCTGAATGTTGGTGATAAAATTACGGTTGGTTTTTATGAACGTGAAGATGAAATTATTGAAATTTTGACTTTAAAAAAGTAGTTGATTAACTACTTTTTTTTACGCCCATTCAATATCTTGTGGCTTAATTCTTTTATTTTTAATAACTTCCGTAATTTCACCACTATTCATTTTAATAATCCGATCACCTATTTTAGCAATCCCCGGATTGTGAGTAACTAACACAATCGTTGTTTGCATTTTTTGATTAATATCAACTAGTTTATCTAAGACATTTTTACCAGTTGTTTCATCAAGCGCACCGGTTGGTTCGTCACAAAATAATACTTCAGGATTTTTAGCAATTGCTCTAGCAATTGATACTCTTTGTTGTTCACCGCCAGATAATTGATGCATATATTTATGTTGATGTTTAGTCATACCAACTACTTTAATGATTTCTGAAACATCTACTTTTTCTTGTGCTACATTACTACCAACTAAAACGTTTTGGTAAACCGTTAAATATTCTAATAAGTTATAATTTTGAAAAATAAAACCAGATTTTTTTTGACGATGTTTTGTTAGTTTTGCATCATTAAATTTTGTGATATCAACATCATCATAATATAAATTACCTTCACTTACCCGATCTAAACCCGAAATTAAATTTAATAAGGTTGTTTTTCCGGAACCTGATGGTCCTAAAACAACTATTATTTCTTGTTTTTTAATTTCAAAATTAACCTTTTTTAAAGCATAGAAAGGTTTTTCATCAATCATATATATTTTACTAACATTTTTTAATACTATTTTTTCCATGCGTCACCTACTCCCTTTTCAAAGCTTCTGAAAGCGAAATTCGATTTAAAACTCGCCTTGAAAAACTTACTCCTAAATAATATGCTCCTAAAATGGCTGCTAAACCGATAATTGCTTGAGGAAAGGAAATAGTTACTGTAATGACAAAGTCAATATCATCAGCTAACATATCTAATAACCTTTTAACTAAATAAACCATTAAGGGAACTGAAAGAACATAAGCAATAACAATAAATGGCGTATAAATGTTTAAAACAATAGCACTTATTTCTTTATTGCGATAGCCCAATACTTTCATTAGTGAAATGTTTTTGCGGTTTTCTTCAACAATTATATTAGCAATAACTAACATAATGATAAAGGCCATTAAAGCGGCAAAAGAAATAATAAAGTAAATAACATAATCAAAAACAGCTATTTCATCCATAATGTTTTCTTCTAAGTCTTTAATGCTAAAAATACCTGTGATCGCTTGTAATTCTTCTTTTTCAATTTTTTCAGTATCGCTATATTTAATATCCGTACTGTACTTTTGATTATAAACCGGATTTTCAAAGCCATATAATTCACTTAAATAAAGCCGATCGATAAAGACACTACTTGAAAAATAATCTTCATAAATGCCGACGATAATAAAAGTTTTTTCTTGATCGTTGATTTCCATAATCAATTGATCATCTATTGCAAGTTCATTTAATTCTGCTATTCTTAATGAAATTAAAACTTTATTTTCAGTTAATAATTCAATCAATGAATTTTCGTTTTCATCTTCAATTTCTAAATATTTTAATTCTTCAATTCCGGTTAGCGAAATGGAAATATCTTCTTCAATTTCTTTTTCATTATTATTTTTATCCAATACTTGGATAATATCATTATCAATGCTTAAAAATAAATCATCTTTTTCACTTTCGCCAGTCATAAAAGTATTGTAAGAAACAACATAATCAAATTTCATATTGCCAAATGTTTGGTCTAATAAGTCACTGAATAAACCATTACCAATCATCGTTAAAGTAATTAACATCCCTGATGCTAAAGACACTAAAGTAACAATAAATAATTTCCCTAATGAGCGAAAAGCTAGGGAGTATTTAAAGCGAGTTTTAAAACTTTTTTTTGAAAGTAATTGATTTGTTTTTCGAGCAAAAAAATTAATTTTTAAATGACTGCCTTCTCTTAAAAGAAATAATGGTGGTTTTTTGACCATTACATAAGCAGTAATAAAACTAACAATAGAAAGTAAAACTAACGGAAGAACAAATATTCTGGTAATATATTCTAAAGTTATTTGATGATCAGGTAGTGGCACATTATAATAACTAATAAAGACATCAGTTAAAGGTTGTGCTAGAAAAAGTCCAATAACATATCCTAAAATACTTCCTAATAAAGCACCAATAATTGGATAAACTAAATAACTTCCTGAAATGACACCGGCATTATAACCGATTGCTTTTAAAATGCCAATTTGATTTTTTTCACTTTCAATTCTTTTTTTGACAACAATTAAAATAATAAAGGCACTAATGCCTAATAAAACATTAACAAAAGCATTAGTAAATATTTTTTCTGGTTCAATGTCAATTTGTAAGGTGTCAGAGCGCAATAGTCTTAAAAAATTACTCATTTTTAATTCAATTGCTTCATTATCTAAGATTCCATCTTCGCCAAAAATAATTCCTTCTTGATAATCACGGCCTTTAAAATTGTATTCTTGATTTAGCCTGGCGCTGTAAACTTTTTCTTCAATGCCCATAAAGTTTTCATAAGTTGTTTGGTTCATCAACATAATATTGTTGTTTTCCTCATCAAAAAGAGGAACACTGAACGAGAGTAAGGGGTAGATGTAGTCAGGGAGAAAGGCGGTTCCAACAATATTATAAACTTGGTCATTTATTTTATATTGATCACCAATTTCTAAATCATTTACTCTTGCATAATTGGGCAGGATTGTTATTTCATCATCATTAGTAGGAAATTCACCAGCTACTAAATAAGGAAGATTAAATTGTTTATCTTCGTTAAAAGGAATCGCCTTATAATATTTTTCACCATCAAATCTTAATTTTGATTTGGTTAATTCGTATTCAAAATCAAATTCATTAGCTATTTTTTTTATTTCATCTTT
Organism: Mollicutes bacterium; assembly: GCA_003560455.1. Taxonomy (GTDB): domain Bacteria; phylum Bacillota_I; class Bacilli_A; order RF39; family UBA660; genus CSSED10-109M. The sequence goes on along the minus strand of PWIL01000157.1, from coordinate 11,484 downwards.
ATTTAAATATATTTGTAAATTGTATTTGGTAAAAATTGATTCTAAAAATAACATTGTTTGAGAAGAACATTCATCGGGCAAACAAAGTTCTGCAGTTGCAATTGTTGCCTGTTCTTCTTCAGTAATTAAAATATCATCAAATAAAATTAAGTCTTCTTTTTGTAGATTTTCTAAACTGGGAACAAAACTAAAGTGTTCAACTTTTTGTGATTCTAAATAATCATAGTAACCATCTTCAACCCGACCAATCGCCACATTAGCCGCCACATAAACCATAATCGCAATACTAATTAGTAAAATGACAGCTATAATTTGGATTTTTTTATCAAATAATGCTTTTAGTGCATTTAATAACAACATTTTCATTAAACCCACCTCAACTTTGATGCTTCAACAGTTTTTTTGTTTTGATAAGTTTCGATAATTTCGCCACTGTTCATTTTTATTACTTTATTACCAATTTTAGCGATACTTGGATTATGGGTCACAATTATAATTGTTGTATTTTGTTCTTTATTAATTTTTTGTAATTCTTCTAAAATAGCTTTGCCAATTTTTTCATCAAGCGCGCCAGTTGGTTCATCACAAAAAATTACCTGGGGATTTTTAATTAATGAACGAGCAATTGCTACTCGTTGCATTTGTCCACCAGATAATTGATAGGGATATTTGTGTTGATGTTCTAGCAATCCCATTTTTTTAATTATTTGTTCTAATTCACAATCATTTTGATGTGTTTTTCCCAATTCAATGTTTTCTTTGGCTGTTAAACTAGACATTAGATTATAACTTTGAAAAACAAAGCCCAAGTCTTGATAACGATAAGCTGCTAATTGTTCTTCATCTTGATTATCGATTCGTTTATTTTGGTAAAACACTTCACCTTTTGTTGGCAAATCAAGACCTGATAAAATGTTTAATAAGGTTGATTTTCCTGAACCTGATGGACCAAGAATAACAATTACTTCGCCCGTATTGATTTCTAAATCAACATTTTGGAGAGCGACATTATTTTGATTATAAATTTTACTAACTTTTTTTAATTGATAAATTATGTTCATTATGCCTCCTCAGTTTCATCTTCTGGTTCATCTTCTATTTCATCTTCTATCTTTTTAGCCATATAAGTAATAATAATTTCTTGATCGGCTAATTCATAGATATCTATTCCTGGCGCAATATTTTGTTCTACTACTAAACCAGCTTTTGCTTCATCATATTCAGCATCACCTTCGCTAATTTCTTGTTCAATCCAATTTAAATTATGCTTTTGGCGAATTGCTCGATATGCTTCATAACCCCGCCCCACTAAATCAGGAAAAAGACAGTTTTCTTGTTCTGGTTCAATTAAACAATCAAGAGATTTTTCTTCTTTTTCAGCAGCAATATTAAGAACTATTTTGTCAACATATTCTAAATTAGTTTGCGGATTAGGATATTGCGAAATTATTTGACTATTTGAATATTGGCCGTTGTTTTCTACCTCATTAACTTCAATTCTTAAATTATGTTGCTTAGCATAATTTTCAGCTTGTTGACGCGTTTTAAATTCAGGTAATAATTCAATTGCTGGCTCATTATAAGTTCCACGACCGATAATTTTTTCTTCATATGGTTCGTTTACATTAAAAGAAAAGGCTTCTAATTTTGGTGCTTCTTTTAAACCTAAATTAATCATCATTACTTCACGAACATCTTCAATACTCGCTTGATAAGGCACAAAGTTATACAATGTACTTCTCATTCCCCGACCAGTTGGCGGATGATAGTCATATATATAACGATCATAACCGCTAATTGCTAGTCTTTGAATAGTCATTATATCTTCAATACTGTCAACTCTTGTTTGGATAATGATATCTCGAAAAACATTGTAAAATGAAAGTATTTCATTTGTTTGAAGACTAGTTTCGGTAGTAGTTGCTAATTCTTCTAAAAGATTTTGAACTTTACTTAGTTCCCTGATTTTTTTAAATTCTTCTAATAAAGCTCTTAAAACTAATTGCTGATTTTCGCCACGAACAAAATCATTCGCCCAATTAACACCATAACCACAGCGAGCGGTGTTATTTTTGCGATTTCTAGTTAATGCTAATGCTTGTTCGCCATCTAAATGTTGAACCCCTTCTTTGACAAAAACTGTGTGTTCACCCCATCGTGAACGACTGTCTTGTTCACAAAAACTATATGGAACATCGACTTCAATACCGCCAACCGCATCAACCATATTAACTAGACCCCGAAAGTTCATTTTAACTAAATGATCAATATCAATTTCTAAGAAGTTTTCAATTGTTTCAATAATACAATCATCACCATACCAAGCAGCATGGGTTATTTTGTTTTTTCTTTCGCCATCAAAACAAGCGATTGGCACATAAATATCTCTGGGAATACTCAACATTGTTACATGTAATGTTTTGGGATTAAAAGTAACTACCATTAATGCATCACCATTATATGAACCACGACTAATGTCATCAGCCGTTGAATCAATTCCCATTAATAAAAATGTCATTGGCTCTTCTAAATTAAATTGCCTGCCTTCGCGAGTAATGGCAACTTCCTTTTCTTGGGTAAAAATAATTCTAGTTGCTTCAATAATTTCAGAAAAATCTTCTAATTCACTAAACATCATCGGGTAGTCGGTGGGCAGGAAGGCGTAAGCTATTTCTTCTTCATCTAGTTTTAACAATAATTCAGTGTAACTACCTAAATATACAATTTCATTTGTTAAATTCCTCTCAGCAATTACTTCTTTTGGTATTTCATACCCAGCAATACTTCTTTCACTGTCATAAATACCAATTTTTCCATCAGTTAAATCATCAATTGTTTCAGCTGGACTGTTGATGGTAACTATACTACTTGAATAAATAACAGTATTTGAGGTTACTTGGAAAAGAGCTGAGTAAATTCGGTGGACATTAAATGCTAAAAAAACTAATAAAATAATATATATTATTTGACCAACTACCAAAAAGAAAAAAAGTTTCTTTTTCCCATGAAAAAAAACACGGAGGGAAAGAGCGAAAATTAAAGCTAAAAAAAGTAATAACATGATGACAACAATAAAACGAAGCAAATTTTCAATATTTTCCCACAATGTAATTATATATATCATATAAAGAGTCGCAGCCGTTGTTAATAAAAAAAGGCTGGCTAATACTCTTGTTTTTGCTTTGCGCAACTTAGTTTTTGCCATTTCATCAACACCTTTTAAGCAAGTTTCATTATATCATAATTTTTTTAAAAATCATAATTTATTTAATAATAGTTTTTATGGTCATTTCATTGGCTGCAACTTCAATTTTATAATAGGGAATATATATAACATCTTCTTTTAATTTTTCGATAAAAACTTGATTAAAAGTTTTTAATGCTTCCCAATTTGTAACAGAAATTCGCATATTTCCTAATTCAGTAACAGTAACTAAGCTTTCATATTCTTGATTATAAAAAATTGTTACCAAAACATCCCCATAGGCTATTTCTTGATCAGCTATTATCTCTTGATTTTGCCAAAAGAAATTATCATGTAATTCTTCAGCCGGAATGATTAATTCAGAACTAGTTAATTCTTGCGCCGTTCCTCTTTCAATTTTTAAATTCAAAGCCCAATCAATAGTTAAAAATAAACCGACTAAAATAATAATGAAGGCGATAAGAAGTGGCCAGAAGGAAGTTTTTTTATTATTGATTAAGTCAAAGACAACCGAAAGAAAAAAGAAAATTAAGATTAAGATCCCGATTAATAAAACTATTAAGCCGTAAACCATAACACCTTTAATTAAAAGATAAATGCTCGCTGCTAGCGTCATCATTAAACCAAAGCTTAACATTAATAAAGGAAAAGCAAAAATAATAATTAACACAATTTTTACAATAGCAATGCCTGGATTTTCAGTTGGTTTTGTGTGTTTTACGACTTCTTGTTTTTCTTCTTTTGTTTTTTCGGTTGTTTTTTTTGTTTTGGCAACTGGCTTTTCTTTTTTTTCTTCGCTTTTTTTGATAAAAAAGACATCTTTAAAAATAATAAAAATGATGAAAATAACACCAATGATATAAAGAAATTCAATAATTAATAACCATAAATATTGTAATAAAGAAAATGGAAAAATGCTACTAGCAAAAATGTTCCCGCCTAAACCAGCAATAATATTAACGGGAATTCTTAAAATATTTAATAAAATTAAAACAACAAAAACTTTAATAATAATTTCAAATACTTTTTCAACCGTAATATCTACTTTTTCTTCATCTTCAAATAAATCTTTGGTTTTATCACCAAGCCAATTAGCCGCTTTTTTGACATTTTCATCAAATGTTTCTTTGCCGGTTTCTAAAGTGTCCGCATATTTATTATATTCTGGATCAACTTTATAAGCCTTTAAAATTTCTTTGGCTAAATCATTAATGTCACCAAAGTCAGCAACCGCTTCTTCTTCGGTCATCCCCTTTTTAATTTTTTCTTTTATAATGTCCTCATATTCATTGATAATATCCTTTTTCTCTTCTTCGTTTAAGATTTTTAATTTTTTTCTTAAGGCTGTTAAAAATTCAGTTTTTTTCATTTTTTTCACTCTCCTTTATAAATTTTTCAATTGCTTTGGCAAATTCATGCCATTCTTTTTTTAGTTGTTTTAATCTTTGTAGGCCGGCTGGGGTAATTTTATAGTATTTTCTAGAAGGTCCTTCGCTTGATTCAATTAAGTATGTTTCAAAATAATTTTCATTGGTTAACCGTTTTAATAAGGGGTAGATGGTGCCATCTTTTATTTCAACTATTTTAGAAGTTTTATCAACTATTTCATACCCATACATATCTTCTTTTTTTAAAGTTAATAACACAATTAATTCAAGGACGCCTTTTTTAAATTGGGGATTCATTTAATCACCTCGACTAACATTGTATAACAACTACCTTGTATTGTCAAGTAGTTTAAATAAAAAAAGCAACCACTCTAGAGAAATCAAACATATGTCTCGGTTTCTTGAAAAAATCTCTATTATTTAAGTTGCCTATTCTAATGCTGTTTGAGTAAAAGATTTTCGATACAGCAACAATTATTTGTGCTGTATCAATTTCATAATATTTTTTTACATCTTTTTAATTAGTATTTTTTTTGATTGACTTAGAATCATTACGCTCTTTTGCTTCATAATCAAACAAAAAAAAATTACGTTCCCTTTCATTTAACTTAGGTGCATATAAATTTTCTAAATTCTCGTTTTCCATTATAAAATTATCGCCAATCACTTCTAAATTAGGTACTGTTAAATTTTTTAACTTACGATTATACAGAAGAAAGTTATGACCAACTCGTTGCAAATTAGAAAGTTGTAGATTTTCTAAAGCATCATTATAATAAAGAAAATTATCGCCTGCATATTTTAATTTGGGCAGGGATATATCATTTAATTCACGATTAATAGCTAAAAAATTATAATCCGCATGCTCTAAATTGGGTAGGGATAAATTTTTTAGTTTCTGATTTGAGGGCAGGAATTTAGCAGCAACTTTTTTTAAATTGGGGGCATATATATATTCTAAATCTTGATTTAACTGTAAAAAATCATTGCCGCATTGCTCTAATTTAGGTAATAATAATTTTTTTAATTTTAAATTGTGAGACAAAAAAATATCGCCAATTTTTTTTAAATTTGGTGAATATAAATTTTTTAAAGCTTTATTATCGTGAAGGAACGCACTACCAACTTCCTCTAATTTAGGTGCTATTAATGTTTTCATGTTTTTGTTATCACAGAAAAAACTATGTTCTACTTTCTTTAATTCTGGTAATAATAGTCGCTCTATAGATTGATTAGCATTCATAAAATTACTTCCTACTGTTTTTAGATTTGGTAAATATAGATTTTTCAAACATTTATTATTAATTACAAAGCGATTTCCTACCTCAGCTAAATTGGGCAGAAATAAACTTTCTAACTTCTTATTAAAATCAAGAAAACCTTCACTAACTATCTTTAATTTAGGCATAGTTATTGTTTTAATATCTCTATTACAAGGCAGGAATTTACTCCCTATTTGCTCTAAATTTGGTAGAAATAAACTTTCTAAAGACTCATTAAAATGCAAAAAATTACTACCCGCTATTTTTAAATCTAATAATGTTAATTTTTGTAGGCATTTATTAGCATAAAGAAAATCTTTGCCAATTTGTTGCAAATTATTATTAGCATACTCGACAATTCGATGGTTTTTATCAATTTTTATGTTTACTTCTTGATCTTTGCCAAAATTATTTATTGTTATTGTTTTCTTTTTATTTGTTTGATTTACAATGCTTATTTTTTTAATGTCAATCAAACCTTCAACAAAACTATCTTCAATGGTACGATCATATAATTTTAATTGTTTATTTTTTAAATCTAATATAAAATAATCAATTAAAATATTTTGGTCAGCTGATAATTTTATGACCTCAAAATCATCTATTATTATATTGTTTGGACAGTAATATTTATTATTAATTTCATAGTTATATTTGTAATATTTACCATCATTTGCTCTTACATAATTAGTTAACTCAAACTTATTAACATGTTTTTGTTTTATTCCATAATATTGTGCAAAGCTTTCTGTTAAGCCTACTGTTATATTATCTAAATTATTCGAAAAGGTGGCATCTGGATTATTAACACGATGATTATATCTGTTTTTTATTGATAAAGTGTGACTATCATCTTTGGTAAATTGAATGCTTATTACCGAAGTGCCATATTTATCCTGTCTTTCTGGATTAGAAAAATCAGTTCTTTTAATTGCATCAACATCTTTTTTTACTGCAAAAAAAACATGACATCTACTTAATCTATCACCATTAAATGTACATAATTTTTCTTCTTTTGCATAGTATTTTTTAAATTCTTGTATTTCTTCTTCCGTCTTACATTTATATAAATCATAGCCAGCAATTGCCATTAGGTTTTCAGGAGCCGCAATTTCAATTTGATTTTTTGCCTCTTTTTTCTCTGCTTGTTGATATATATAAGCTCTAAAAGCACTCATTTTACCATAGACATCCAAATCTTCATATAAAGATTTATTATATTCAAAATTATTTTGAATGGTTTCCAACAATAAATTTGGTTCTTCTAATAACGTGGCAAATTGTTCACGACAAAAATGCATCATTTTTTCACCATAATGCTTTTTTATTGCTTTTAAATCATTATTTTTTAAATCTTGATTCATAGTAATCGCCCCTTGGTAGCTGTATACTTTACCATGAGCATTAAAAAAAATCAATAAAATTGATTTTTTAGTTAGTTGGTTAAAAGTTTTTTTAAAATACCATTAACCATAATAGCGTTGCAAATATAGTTTTTTTTGTTTTGTTTCTACTATAATTATATCTTTATCATTTTCTTTATCTATTTCAACTCCATATGGACTGGCTAAGGGTCCAAAGGTATAAGGAAGATTTTCTTTTAACATACTCTCATCAAGATAAATAATATCATTAATTACTGGGGGTTCTTCAACACCGACGAATTCTATATTCTTTTCATGCTGATAATTGTTTTCATCTTCTAATAAATAATTATATTTGTTTATTGCTAATATTTTTAATTTTTTAATATTTACGACCCCTCTCCTTATTGTCTTAAATTATAACATACTGGAACAAAAAATCTCTCTTGCGAGAGAATTTCTTTATTCACCAATTGGAACTTCAGTTTTTTCACCAATGTACTGATCAGGTCCAAAGGCTAATATTGGATACATAATGTAGGGAAAGATAATTAAAAGAATCCCAAAAACAGTGTCTTTACCGAAAACTTTAGCCATGTTTAACGAAATCGCAATCATAACAATTGGCGCACCAATAAAATTAATGATTGGGATAAACACAAGCACAAGCATCCACAGAGGTGTTTTACTGATTTGCATTAAAACTATCAAGTTATAAATTGGTACAATTGCTTCCCAACCTTGTTTACCAGCTTTTTGAAAAACTTTCCAATATGACACAATCATCAAAATTGTTAATCCCAAGAAAATAAATAAGGTCATGCCACCAAAGACGGCAAACTCAGCAAATTCAAATGAAGTTTCATACTCAAATCCTGTTTCCATTTTTTCCTTCCTTTCCATGGTTAACCCATTATTTTAAATATATGAAATAATTTTTTTGGTGCAGGAGATGGGAGTTGAACCCACAAGGTATAAATACCAAAGGTGTTTGAGACCTTCGCGTCTACCAATTCCGCCACTCCTGCTTAAAAAAATTATATCACACTTATTCACTTTTTTCATTAATTTTACTGGAAAAAAGGTTAATATCTGTATTTTCAGGAGGTGTTTCAATCGCTGGTAATTGACTGAGATCTTTAATGCCTAATGCATCAAGAAATTGGGTCGTTGTTTGATAAATAATTGGACGCCCTGGTTTATCAGCGCGATCTGCTTCATAAATCAATTCTTTTAACAATAGAGTTCTGATTAAATGCGCACTTGTCGCCCCTCTTAATTCATCAATTTCTAAACGCGTGATTGGTTGATTATAGGCAATAATCGCTAACACTTCTAAGGCAGCTGGCGTTAGTGGTTTTTGAAGATCAACTTCAACTAATTTTTGATATGTTTCTTCATGACCTACTTTTGTAACATATTTGAAAATATTGCCATATTCTTCAACTTGAATTCCCCGATTATCATCGGCACAAATTTCTTTTAATTTTTTTAAATTATCATTTAATTCTTGATCAGTTAAATTTAAAATTTTTTTTAATTCTTCACGTTCAATTCCACTATCTCCACAAAGAAATAAAATTCCGTCTATTTTTGCTAACATTTAAACCTCTTCCTTTTTTATTAAATATATTTGTTGATGTTGGTTTTTTTGAACTAATTCAATTAAACTTTGTTTTGACATTTCTAAAACTGTTAAAAAAGTAATAATAATGAATGGTTTATTATTTTCAGTAAATAACTCAAAAAAACTAATTTTTTGTTTGTCTTCTAATAAAGTTAATATTTCATTAGTTCGTTTAGTAATTGAGTATTCTTTTTTAGTTACTTGTGCAGTTAGTGGTTTAATATTTTGCTGTCTTTCAAAGAAACGATAAAAAGCATCAATTAATTCATCTTCACTGATTTGTTCTTCACTTTTTGATTCGCTTTTAAACTGTTCTAAATTACTGGCCGGTTTAGAAAATTGCCGACTTCTTTTAGTTTCTAATTCGCGAAAGTGTTCGCAAATTTCTTTATATAGTTTATATTCTAGCACTCTTGAAATAAATTCTTCTTCCTCTTCTTGTTCATAATTTGGAAGCAGTTTACGACTTTTAATGCTAATTAATTCTGAAGCAATTACTAAATATTCACTTGATACATTTAGGTTAATTGCTTCTAATTGTTTTAGATAAGCTAAGTATTGTTCGGTTAATAAACTTAAATTAATATCATATATGTTTAGGTTATTTTTTTTTATTAAATCCAATAATAAATCTAACGGACCTTGAAATTCTGTTAGTTCAACATTATACTTCATCTTTATCCCTCTTTTATCCTTTATATTATAGCATATTATTCTTTTTTTGAATAGGATATGACTTTTTTTAAAAAAAAGTTTATAATGGTAATAATGAGGTGATAGGATGCGCAAGAAAAAAAAGAAATTATTAGTTATTTTTGTTTTGCTATTGATTATTGGAGGACTGGTTTATGCAACAATGACCATTGTTGATACTCTTAATTATCGGCAAACTTATGAATATAAATTAACTGAGCATGGTTATACAATTGAAGAAGCTAATGCTTTGGAAGAATTTTTTGAAGAAAAATATTTAGATAATTTATTAACAAGAGAAGCTAATCAAAATATTTTAACCTTAATTGAAGATCCTTATTTTATGTTTGATAAATTGGACCGCTATTTAGTTGAAAAAGAAATAAACGGTGATCGTTCATTGCGCGATGTTATTGCAACCGTTAATAGTGAGGCGGACCAAGATTTTTATAGTAATGTTCAAAAAACAAATGTTGACCATGATGATCAGTATTTAATTTTAGTTAATAAATTTAATAAATTACCTGAAGATTTTGAACCAGGCGAAATTGAATCAATTGGTTCAATGTATGCTTATGCTGATCGTTATATCGAATCGTATGTTTATGAAAGATTTCGAGAAATGTGGCATGCTGCTAGTCAAGAGGATTTAACTTTGATTATTACTTCCGGTTATCGTGATTATGAAACACAAGAGCGAATTTATAGTTCTTATTTGGCTACTCGTGGAAAAGATGCCGCGGACCGTATTTCAGCCCGGCCTGGTCACTCTGAACACCAACTTGGCTATGCCGTTGATATTGTTACTCATGGTTATGGTTTAGTTGTTGAATTTGAAGAAAGTGATGAGTTTGCTTGGTTAGTGGACAATGCACATCGATTTGGCTTTATTTTACGTTATCCAGATGATGCCGAACATATTACGGGCTATTTGTATGAGCCATGGCATTATCGCTATGTCGGCGAAGAAGTTGCAACCTATATTTATGAAAACCAAATTACTTATGATGAATATTATAATTTTTACATAAAATAAACGCCTTAAAAAGGCGTTTTTCCATTCTTCATTTTTTTCATTAAAGTTTTCATTTGTTCAAATTGTTTTAATAAACGATTTACTTCTTCAACCGTTAAACCAGCACCTTTCGCAATTCTTTTTTTCCGCTCAGCTTTAATAATGGCTGGGTTTTTTCGTTCTTGCTTGGTCATCGAAAGAATAATTGCTTCAATATGGGACATTCGTTTCGGATCAAGATTGATTTGGTCTAAACCTAATTTATTAGCGCCAGGCATCATTTTTAATAAGTTTTCTAATGGTCCCATTTTTTTGATTTGTTGCATTTGTTTTAAAAAGTCTTCTAAATCAAATTGGCCTCTTTGCATTTTATTAGCTAATTTACTGGCTTCTTCTTCAGAAATAACTTCTTGGGCTTTTTCAACCATGCTAACAACGTCACCCATGCCCAATAATCGGTTTGCAATCCGTTCTGGATAAAAGCCTTCTAGGCCATCCATTTTTTCAGAAACACCGACAAATTTAATAGGGACATCAGTTAAATAACGTAAAGATAGAGCAACACCGCCTTTGCTATCACCGTCCATTTTGGTTAAAATCGAGCCGGTTAAGTTTAATTTTTCATTAAAACCATTAATAACATTAATGGCATCTTGACCAATCATGCTATCAATCGTTAATAAAATTTCATCGGGGTTTGTGATGTTTTGCAGTTCAACTAATTCCTGCATTAGTTCTTCGTTTATTTGTAGACGTCCAGCTGTATCAATTAAAACATAATCATGATTATTTTCTTTGGCATAAGTTAAAGCATTTTTAACTATTTCTTGCGGTTTTCCCTGCCCTTCTTCATAAACACTAATGTTTAATTCATTACCAATTTGTTTTAATTGGTCAATGGCGGCTGGGCGGTAAACATCGGCTGCTACT
>PWIL01000066.1 GCA_003560455.1 Mollicutes bacterium | reverse complement strand
GGAAATAACTAAGAAGTTTGAAGAACATATTCGTGGAGAAATTAATGAGGTTATTCCCAAAATTAAAAATATCAAAGGTGAAATAGTTTTGATCGTAGCCGGTAACAATGAAAAACAAGAAATAGATGAAAAACAAATCAAAAAAGAATTAAAAAATAAAACAAAAGAAGGTTTATCACCAAATAAAGCAATTAAATTAGTTGCTGAAGAATTAGAAATCCCGAAAAATAAAGTTTATAAAATTTTTCATGGTTTATAGGAGGCATTATGAAGTTAATAGTTGGTTTAGGAAACCCTGGCCGGGAGTATGAAAAAACACGGCATAATTTAGGTTTTTCTATTATTGATGAAATAGCTAAAGAAAAAAATGTTACATTAAATAAAAAAAAATTTAATGGTTTATATGGTGAATTTCATGAAGAAGAAAAAATAATTTTGCTAAAGCCCCAAAGTTATGTTAATAACAGTGGAAAAGTAGTAGCAAATTTTGTTGATTATTTTAATTTAGATTTAAAAGATTTATTAATTATATATGATGACTATTATTTAGAAGTTGGTAGCTATAAAATAAAAGCAAGTGGCAGTTCGGCTGGTCATAATGGTTTAAAAAGCATTGAAAAATATTTAGGAACACAAGAATACCAAAGAATAAAAGTAGGAATTTCAAGAGATATGCAAATGCTTCTTCCGGATTATGTTCTTAGTAAATTTAACAAAGAAGAACAAAAGAAGGTTGAAAAAGTAAAAAAAGAAATAGTGGGTTTTATTGATAATTTTTGGAAAAAAGAATTTAGTGATTTTATGTCACAGTATAGTCAAAAAAAAGTAGTTGATTAACTACTTTTTTCAATAACATCAATTATTCTTGGAATGATTTGCTGTTTTCTTGAAACACTTTCGGGAATAAAAGTCCAATTTTCTAGATTTCTAATTGTAAAAGCATCTTCTAAAATAGCTTTTGCTTTTTTATTGAAAACAATATATGAACCATTATTGATAATATCAGTAACAAACAAAGCTAAAATATAATAATCTTTATTCTTGGCTTCAGTTTCAATTAATTTACTAAACGAACTTAAATCTTTTTTAATATCAGTCGGATTAGTAGTTTTCAACTGACCAATTCCAATACTCCTTTTTTTAATATTAAAAGACTTAAAATCATTATATAACAACTCTTCTTTGCTCAGCGAAGTTACTTCTGAACCTGCTTCAAACATTTTTTTAGCAAAATCCTGAGTATCTATTTCGGCAATTTTGCTTGTTTTCTCTAAAACTTCATGATCAATTTCAGTTGTTGTCGGTGATTTTAGCATTAAAGTATCAGAAATAATGCCCGCCATAATTAAACCAGCCGTTGTTTTATCAATCGGAATATTATTTTCTTGAAAAAGAAAATAAATAATCGTATTAGTGCTTCCGACAATCATATTGCGAAAACTAATCGGGTATGAAGTAGCTAAATTACCAATTTTATGATGATCGATTATTTCTAAAATCTCGGCCTCTTCTAAGCCGATAACACTTTGTCTACTTTCGTTGTGATCAACTAAAATAACTTTTTTGGGATGTTTTTTTTCTAAATCTAATAAAGAAATAACACCTAACACATGATTATTATTATCAACAACCGGATACTCATGATAAGGGTTGTTCTTGGCTGTCCTTTTAAATTCCTCAACATAATCACTTTCCCGAAAAGTAATTTTTTGATTTTTGGTATTTAAACGATCAATATAGTGACTGAGCATGACTAAACGCGAAGTTTTATAAGTGTCATGCTTTGAGACAATAACATTCACTTTTTTTTCTTGAGCTAATTTTAATAACTTAGGACTTAAGGAATAATTTCCAGTCAAAATAATTAGCTGCGCTTTATTTAAAATAGCGTATTCTTGAATATCAGGCCGGTTACCGACAATTAAAATTGAATTTTTTTTAATTTTCACCGATTCTTTAAACGTTTTGCTATCATAAGCCGCAACTAAAACATCACCATCTATTTCTGAAGCAAATTTAGTTACACTCAAACCTTTTAAACAATCTAAGATGTTATCATATGAAGTAATCAAATGCTGATCAGCATCACAAATTGCGTAATTGGCAATATCGGTAATATGAATTATTTTTTTCAGCTTTAAATTATTGTTGACAATGGGCAGTGAGTGATTATTATTATTTCTAAAAAAATCAAAAGCATGTAAAACAGTTGTTTTTTCTTTTAAATAGTTGTTTTTTTGATAATCAATATCACTAATTTGTAACTTTACATCATTTAAAAACTTGGGAATTGGAATATTAAAATAATCAAGGACAAACTTGGTTTCAAAATTAATATCCCCTAAAACCTTTGGAACCGCTTTCTGACCTAGTTTATTTTTCAATGTAGCTAAATTTATCGCTGATAAAACACTGTCGGTATCAGGATTTTGATGGCCAAAAATTAAAATATCTTTCATTATATATCAACTCCTACTTGCAAATAAATTATAGCACAAAAATCTATTTTCCTAAAGAATGAAGTTTGTTGTTGCTAAAAAATTTTTTTATGGTATAATAAAAATTACTAAAAAAGGAGGGATAATATGCGAAAAGACGTTGAAACATTGTTATATCGCGTTTTAAAAGAAGATGAAAATATTCGAAAAGTGACATCCTTTGTTGAAATATACGGTGTTGCACGTTCTCGCGGGAGGGAATTAAATGAATCAATAGATATTAATACGGTTGAAGGTTTATCTCTTTTGGCTGAGTTAAAAAAAGAAATAATGCCCGATGATAAAACTCCGCTAAAAATATCTGAAGAAGATGATATGCATTATTTGCTTTCGCCAGATGAAGCAAAAGGTATAATTTTTGTTGATGAAGAAGACGTTCAAAGATTGTTTCTTAATCTAGAACAAACAATTGAAGAAGTGAAAGAAAACGAAAATAAAATTGGTGGAAGAAAAAGATAAAAACTAAGAAGGAAGTATAAATAGGAAGTTTTAATAGAGATTTTACGGTTGGTGGAAGTAAAAAAAGCGATTATTTAGATGAAGCTGGAGTTGTTTAGGAATTAAACCGTTCATGTGCGTTAAACATTAAAGAGCATAGTTTTACTATGAATTAAGGTGGTACCGCGTAGATCACGTCCTTAAATTAAGGACGTTTTTTTATTGGGAGGATAAAATGCGAAAATTTGAAAAAATTAGTTGGGAAATATTTAAAAAAGAAGTAGGAGAAGATAAAAATTGTTATCAAAATTTGTCGTTGCCAAAACTAAAAACTCAGAACAGCGCTGGTTATGATATTGAGTTGCTTAGTGAAGTAACATTAAAACCTGGTGAAATCAAAAAAATACCAACGGGGATTAAAATAATGATGCAACCAGATGAAGTTGTCTTTTTAATAGTTCGGAGCAGTATCGGATTTAAATATAATATTCGTTTATGTAACCAAGTCGGTGTAATTGATGCTGATTATTACAATAACGAAACAAATGAAGGGCATGTTTGGTTATCAATGCAAAATGAGGGAGAAAATGAACAAATTTTTAAAAAAGGAGACTGTTTAGTCCAAGCAATTTTTTTAAACCCCTTAAAAACAGATGAAAAAAGTGGTAAAATAAGAAAAGGTGGGTTAGGAAGCACGACAGGAGGCGATGAAAATGAGTAAAAAATTTAATATCTATACAGCAATTGTTTATGCAACGGGCAAACCACATATTGGTAATACATATGAAATTATTTTAACGGATGCGATCGCTCGTTATAAACGATTAAGTGGTTTTGACGTTTATTTTCAAACAGGAACTGATGAACATGGTCAAAAAATTGAAAAAGAAGCAATTAAACATCAGTTAGAACCACAGGAATATGTGGATCAAAAAACTTTGGAAATAAAACAACTTTTTGAAATGATTAATTCAAGTCATGATAAATTTGTGCGAACAAGCAATCCAATTCATAAAGAAAAGGTAGCTGCAATATTTGAAAAGTTATATCAAAAAGGTGATATTTATAAGGGCTTTTACGAAGGGTTATACTGCATTCCTTGTGAGTCTTTTTGGCTTGAAAACCAAATAAAAGAGGGCAAATGTCCAGATTGTGGACGATTAGTTGAGACGGCTAAAGAAGAAGCTTATTTCTTTAAATTAAGTAAATATGCTGATCAATTAATTGATCATATTGAAAAAACCCCCGACTTTATTGTGCCTGAAAGTCGTAAAAATGAAATTGCTAATCAGTTTTTAAAGGTTGGTTTAGAAGATTTGTGTGTTTCAAGAACCTCTTTTAACTGGGGAATTCCGGTTAAGTTTGATCAAGATCATGTTATTTATGTTTGGCTAGATGCTTTAACTAATTATATTACTTTCGCGGGTTATCCAGATGAAAAAGAATTATCAAAAAAATGGCCGGCTGATGTTCATGTAATAGGCAAAGACATTATCCGTTTTCACACTATTTACTGGCCAATTATATTGATGGCTTTAGATTTGCCATTGCCAAAACAAATTTTTGGTCATCCCTGGGTTTTAATTGGCGATAGTAAAATAAGCAAATCCAAAGGAAATTTAGTTTATGTTGATGATTTAATTAATCATTTTGGTGTTGATGAAGTCCGGTATTATTTTTTAAGTCAAGTTTCTTTTGCTAATGATGGTTTATTCACTTATGAATTATTAATTGATAAAATAAATGCTGATTTAGTTAATAATTTAGGTAATTTGGTTAATCGAACACTAAAAATGACCGAAAAATATTTTGATGGTGAAATTCCTGAAGGAAAAAAATTAACTGATTTGGATAAAGATTTTCAAAAGAATGTTTTGGAATATCAAGAAAAAGCATTTTCTTATTTAGAAAAATACCAAGTAGCTGACGCATTACAAAATATCTTTTTCATTTTTGATGCTGCTAATAAATATGTTGACGATAACGCCCCTTGGCAATTGGCAAAAGAAGATCAAGAAAGATTAAAAACAGTTATTTATAATTTATTAGAAGCAATTAGGCATGGCGGGATTTTATTAGCGCCTTTTATGCCAAAAGTTAGTAAAAACATTTTAGAACAAATAAATGCCGAAAAAAGAGATTATGCTAGTATCAAAAAGTTTGGCGAATTAGAGCCCGGTGAAAAAATTGGTGATATAACACCCCTTTTTGAACGAATAGATAAAGAAAAAAAGCTGCAAGAATTAGTGTAAACTAAAGTGTCTAATAAAATGAATTTGTTGTTGTTGTTTATAAATTTTATGATATAGTGAAGATGAAAGAATAAAAAGGGGGATTTATAGATGATAAGAAGCAAATTGCTTCTTATTTTTTATTTAAGGAGGTTAAAATGATAGTTGATACGCATGCGCATTTGATTGAAAAGTATTATTCCAACTTAACAGATTTGCTCAATAGTTATAAGGGCTTAAAGGTAATAAATTGCGGAACTAATTTGGCTGATAATCAAGAAATTTTAAATTTGTGCCAAAACCACACAAATCTTTTTGGAAGTTTGGGTATTCATCCGCAAAATGCTGAAGAATGGCGTGAAAAAAGTCGCGAATTCATCTTAAAACACGCCCAAAATAAAAAAATAGTCGCCATTGGCGAGATTGGTTTAGATTATACTTATGATGTCAACCGAGATTTACAGAAAAAAATCTTCGAAGAACAGCTAAAAATCGCGAAAAACCTTCAAAAACCAGTTATTATCCATAGTCGCGAAGCCTTTACAGATACATATGAAATATTGGCAAAATATCCAGAAATTCCTAAAGTTTTACACTGTTTTGCCTATGGTTTTCAAGAGGCAAAGCAATTTTTAGAAATTAATTGTCTATTTGGTGTCAATGGAATTGTTACTTTTAAAAAAAGTTTATTATTACAAGATTTTGTAAAAAAAATCGACTTAAAATATATCTTAGTTGAAACTGACAGTCCCTATCTTACTCCTGAACCGCATCGGGGGAAAAAAAATGATAGTCGAAAAATCGATTATGTTATTGCAAAAATAGCTGAATTAAAAGGCTTGAAAACAAAGGAAATCATTGACCAAACTACCTTAAACGCCGAACGAATATTTGACTTAAATAACAATTAGTGATAAAATTACACCATATTGAGGTGAAATAAATGAATGTATATTTGCTAGAATTAGTTGGCAAATGGACTAGTTTAGCGATTGTTGGCTTAATGTCAGCATTTGGATATGTTGAAATTACTGAAAAAGAGACAAATATATATAACGATAATGTTTTTAAAAGTTTAAATGTGGAATATGAAATTGATCATTATGAAACCATATTGGTTCGCCGAGGTAATTTGCCACGGGGAACAGAAAATGTTTTAATTCCGGGGCAACCGGGTGTTTTTGTTTACAAGAATGGTGAAAAATTTATTTTACAAGAAAGAATTGACGAACAGAAAGAAATCGGAACGGCACCGGTTGGTGTCTATCGGGGAAATCTAACGGGCTATGGACCTGATTGTCGAACTTGTGATGGACGGGGATTTGTTGCTTTACGTGATAAAAATGGCCGTTATCATAACTTAATAGAAGATGGTCAATATTATCAAGATGAG
>PWIL01000077.1 GCA_003560455.1 Mollicutes bacterium | reverse complement strand
GGAAAGTACCAAACATTGTTCGTTGTTCAACATCAACATGGCCGCTACCGCCACAATCAGGACAGACAGACACATCATGTCCGCCAGCACCATCACAATCAGCACAAGTTTCTGAAGCTAACACCTCAATTGTTTTTTTAGCGCCAAACACGGCTTCTTCAAAAGTAATTTCCATCCTATTTAAAATATCGCGACCTTTTCGTGGTCGGTTACTTCGACCTCTGCCGCCAAACATATCACCAAAACCACTAGCACCAAAGATATCGCCAAAAATATCTGAAAAATCAAAGTCCGAAAAGTCAAAACCGCCACCTTCAGGTCCAGAAAATGCCGCATGCCCATGTTGATCATATTGTGCTCTTTTATTTTCATCACTTAACACTGCATAAGCTTCTTGCGCTTCTTTAAATTTTTCAGCGGCATCCGCTTCTTTTGATACATCAGGATGATATTTTTTTGCTAATTTACGAAAAGCGCTTTTTATTTCGGCTGCTGAGGCATCTTTACTAACACCTAAAATCTCATAGTAATCTTTTTTATTCATTATGTTATCCTTTCTTTAAATGAGAAAAAGCCTATCAAGACTTTTTACTTTTCCTCATACTCAGCGTCAACAACTTTTTCATCATCATTGTTTTCTTCATCAGTTTTTTCTTCGGTTGCCTCAGCTTGTGAGTTTTCAGTTTGTTTAGCTTGTCCTTCATAGACTTTAGTTGCTAATTTCATTGATACTTCTGACAATTTTTCTTTTTTCTCTCTTATTTTATCAAGTTCGTTTTTCTCTAAAGCTTCTTTTAGTTCTTTAACTAAACCTTCTGCTTCTTCTTTTTCTTTTTCATCAACTTTTTCACCTAAATCTTTAATTGCTTTTTCTGTTGCAAAAACTAATTGTTCAGCTTCATTTTTCAAATCTGCTTCTTCTTTTTTCTTAGCATCAGCTTCTTTATTAGCTTCTGCTTCTTTAACCATTTCGGCAACTTCTTCTTCTGATAAAGCGGTTGAAGAAGTAATCGTAATTGATTGTTCTTTGTTAGTTCCTAAGTCTTTTGCTTTAACATTAACAATTCCATTAGCATCAATATCAAAAGAAACTTCAATTTGCGGAACTCCTCTTGGTGCGGGTGGAATATCAGTTAATTGAAAACGTCCTAAAGTTTTGTTATCACCAGCCATCGGTCGCTCACCTTGTAAAACATGAATGTCAACAGCTGGCTGATTATCGGCTGCGGTTGAAAAAACTTGGCTTTTACTTGATGGAATAGTTGTATTACGTTCAATTAATTTTGTCATCACATTGCCCATTGTTTCAATTCCAAGTGACAATGGCGTTACATCTAATAAAACAATATCATCAACGTCACCAGCTAAAACTCCAGCTTGAATCGCTGCGCCAGCCGCCACCACTTCATCTGGATTAACATTTTTGCTAGCTGGTTTACCAATTTCTTTTTCTACTAACTCAATAACTTTTGGAATTCTCGTTGACCCACCAACTAAAATCACTTTATCTATTTCATCTTTTTTAATATCAGCATCTTTAATTGCTGCTCGCATTGGCTTTAATGTTGATTCGATTAGATCATCAACTAATTCTTCAAACTTAGCTCGACTTAAACTTTTTTCAAAATGGATTGGTCCATCTTCACCTTGCGAAATAAACGGCAATGAAATTTGGGTTGTTGTTACACCACTTAATTCTTTTTTTGCTTTTTCAGCGGCATCTTTTAAGCGTTGCATCGCCATTTTATCTTTAGTTAAATCAACCCCATTTTCTTTTTTAAACTCTTCAACTAAATAATCAATAATTCTTTGATCAAAATCATCACCACCAAGACGGTTATTACCACTTGTTGATTTTACTTCAAAGACACCATCGCCTAATTCAAGAATTGAAACATCAAATGTTCCACCACCTAAATCATAAACTAAAATCTTTTCCGCTTTTTCTTGTTTATCAAGACCATATGCTAAAGCCGCTGCAGTTGGTTCATTAATAATTCTCTCTACTTCTAAACCAGCAATTTTTCCAGCATTTTTCGTTGCTTGTCTTTCTGCATCATTAAAATATGCCGGTACCGTAATGACAGCTTTTTTTACTTCACTTCCTAAATAACTTTCAGCTGTCTTTTTTAATTCACCTAAAATCATGGCACTAATTTCTTCTGGTGTATATTTTTTATCATCAACTTCAATTTTTTCTTTAGTTCCCATTTTTCTTTTGACCGATGTAATCGCATTTGGATTAGTCAGCATTTGTCTTTTTGCTGATTCACCGATAAAACGTTCCTCACCTTTAAAAGCCACAATCGATGGTGTTGTTCTACCTCCTTCTGGATTTGCAATAATTTTTGCTTCACCGCCTTCAAAAACGGCAACACAACTATTTGTTGTTCCTAAATCAATTCCTATAATTTTACTCATTTTTCATCATTCCTTTCTTTTATTCACTTACTTTAACCTTGGCTGGTCTTAAAACTTTGTCATTTAACAAATATCCTTTTTCTAGTACTTCAAGAACCATCCCCGGTTCAACCCCTTCTACTTTTTCTTTTAACATCGCTTCATGATAAATTGGATCAAATGGTTTATTATCACCATCAATTTCTTTTAAATTAAATTGATATAAGGTATTCATAAAGTTATCATGAATCATTTTAAAGCCATTTAAAAATTTGGAAATTTCATCATCAGGTGCATCATGATCCATCGCAATCGCTCGTTCAAAATCATCAAGATATGGCAGGATTGCTTTAATAACTTCCGCATTCGCCATTTGTGCTAATCGTTGAAATTCTTCTTCTTTTCTTTTTCGATAATTAATTGTTTCTGCTTGATTACGAATTAGTTTTTCTTCAACATCAGCAACTTCTGTTTCTAAATGTTTTATTTTTTCTTCTAATTCTTGTTTTTCATTTTTCTTTTTTTTCTCTTTTTTTTCTTCCTTACTCATCACTACCTCCTATATTCTCGTTAATAAAATTTAAAAGTGCTAAGACTCGATCATATTCCATTCGTTTGGGTCCAATGATTGCAATTGTTCCACGCTCACCAGCTACTTTATAGTTCAGTTTAATAATTCCGACATCATCATCAAATTCACTTTCACTTCCAATATAAACTTTCACGCCATTATCATCTGTTTTTATTTTATTAATCAATTCTGGGTCATCAAATTTGGTTAAAATTTCTTTTATTTTTTTACTATCATCAAACTCTGGTTGAGTTAAAAATTTACTAGTTCCTTTTATTTTGACTTCATTATGTTCAGCAACATCCTTAAAAGCTTCATAAAAGGCATTATATAAAATCTCATGTTGCTTAATCTGTTTCTCAATTACTGGTTTAATTTTATACTCTAATACTTGACCTGCCTCATTAATCGGCGTTCCAACGATTAAACGGTTAATAATTTCAACCGTTTTTTTGACTTCTAGCATACTAATGTTTTTGGCTAAAATAATATTTTTATGCTCAACATGACCACGATCAGTAATCAATAAAGCAACCAATTTATTTTCACTAGCTAGCACAACTTCCACTTTTGCAATTAAATTATCACTTGATGATGTTCCTAAAACAACTGATGTATAATTTGTTAAATCACTGACAATTTCCATACTTTTATTAATTACATCACTAAGTTCTAATGAATTATTGTGAAAAATTGTTTGTAGTTTTAACATGTCTTCACCACTGAGTTCTTTTGGTTGCATTAAATGATCAACATAATAGCGATAGCCATCTTCACTCGGAACGCGTCCAGATGAAATGTGGGTTTTTTCAATTAAACCTTTATTTTCCAAAACAACCATTTCATTTCGCACAGTCGCGCTAGAACAATTAATTTGCTCACAAATTGCCTTTGAGCCAATTGCTTGTGCTGAAGCAATATACTCTTCAACAATTAATTTAAATATTTTTTCTTGCCGATTTGTTAACATAATGGCCTCCTTTTAGCACTTAGACACCACGAGCGACAACTCCATTATAACACCCTGTTTTTAGCAATGTCAATAGCAGATTGCTAAAAATTTTATAAAAAAAATAAGACTTTTAAAAAGCCTTATTCTTCAACGATTCTAATTGTAACTCGTCTAGTTTTTGCAATATAATTTACACGTTCATCTGTTCCTTCAACTTCAACTTCAACCTCATGTTCACCAGGTTCAAGACCTGCTAAATCTAAATAAGCTCGAACATCCTCTGGTGAAATATTTTCAACCACTGAAGCAACACCTTGCAAGCCAACAATAACTCGGACATCACGCTCAGTCAAACCTTGCACCGAATAACCCGTTTCTAAATTACGATATTCAATATTAATGCCACTAACTTCTCGTTCAACTGCTTCACCTAAAATAACATTAACTTCAACACTTGATAAACTCATGGTTCGCACACCAATTGGCGATCTTAAATCAACCCGCATTTCACGATCTTCGGCTAAACCTTCAACATCGACTTCGACATCAATATAATTAATATTATCAAGCACTTCTTCACTTCCAAAAATTTCAACTGAAGTCTCACTTAATTCAAGCGAACTAATCGCTTTCCCAAAATCAACCGTTCCAACTGGTCGAACTCTAATCGGCACCTCTTTACTTGGCGAATCAACCCGCATCGTTGCATCAACTCGGGAAGGTTCAATTTCAACTTCCACAATTTGACCCATGCTATCATAAGCAATAACCGGCACATTTTGTAAAATAGCCTCACCAATCTCAGCATTAACTAAATTATTTAAATCTACTAATGCTTTTACAACAGCTACCCGCTGTAAATCTTTTTCCGCTCCCTTAACAATCACCGTATCAGTCGAAACTTGTAAATTACTAATCACAAATTTTTCGGACAGTGAATCTTGATTTAAGACATCAACTGATAACGATTTAATTTCGGATAATTTAGGATAGATAACAATTGTTGCCACCGAAGGATTTACACTATGCATAATTGATGGCAGGGCTTGTTTATACTCGATACTTACTCGATGCGTTCCCGGGGACAAACCTGTTAAATCAATGGTAACTTGATGATTTGAAGCTTGCTTGGCAAACATTAATTCAGAACGTTTACCAATTAAAGTTAAATCAACACTTTCTGGTATTCATTCAATAACATATGCTTCTTCGTTATAAATAACATCTACTTCCAAATCAGTAATTACTTCAGCTGAACTTTCAGTAAATACTAATAATTTTTGATCAATTAAAATAAAAATTGAAACCGCTAAGATCAATGACAAAAACAATAACACCGTTTTATGCATTAACCATTTTTCAAAATTACGACTAACCTCAACAATTTTTTCGCTAATTACTAAAATAACTTTACCTACTGGTAAAATAATTGCTTTTTCAAAAAAATTTGACAAATTCTTAAAGATCGATTTCATTTTTCTCACCATCTTCTTTTTCTTCATCATCTAATATTTCTTCAACTATTTTTTTTGGTCGAAGTTCTTCTAATAACAACATTTTTAAATCTTCCAATGTTAAATTATACTTTAATTCTGAATCAACTGCAACTGAAATTCGCCCAGTTTCTTCCGAAACAATAATCGCAATACAATCTGTTTCTTCCGCAATTCCTAATGCGGCACGATGCCTAGTTCCTAAGCGTTTACTAATTCTTAAATTATCACTTGTTGGAAAAACAGCTCCCGCTGAAATAATTTTATCACCACGAATAATTAATCCCCCATCATGTAGTGGACTGTCGGTGAAAAAGATAGAAACCAATAAATCACTAGAAATATCGGCATAGATTTTTTTTGAGCGATTAATATAT
Organism: Mollicutes bacterium; assembly: GCA_003560455.1. GTDB lineage: Bacteria > Bacillota_I > Bacilli_A > RF39 > UBA660 > CSSED10-109M. Next base: position 17,195 of record PWIL01000077.1, on the reverse strand, counting down.
TCCGCTAATGAAACATCACGTTCAACTACAATTAAAGCACCAGTAGTTGTCTTTTGCAAAGACCCTACTGCCTGTCCAATTTCATAAACCAAATTTTCCCGTTCATCAACAGTCAATGTTTTATGTCTGCCTAAAAGTTGACTACGTCCAATTTGTTCAAGTACATTTCTAATCTCCGGTTGAAAAATAATAATCAATGCCAACGGGCCCCACATAATAATATAATCAATTAAATATGAAGTTGCCACCAAATTTAATAAATCACCAACCACTTTCAATAAAACTATAAAAGCAATTCCTTTAAATAAAAGAAGCATCCGCACATTATTTCGCAAATTTTTCAAAATATAATAAAGAACTAGCCATATAATCATTACATCAACAATTTTTAATAACAATAATCCTACATTTTCTAAAGTCATTTTTACCTCCATCTAAACACATTAAATTATATCATATAATTGGTCAAATAAAAACACCTTTTTTAAAAAAGGTGTTTTGCTAAAATTTCCACATATCTTCTTCACTTTCTTCAGTTTTTTCTTTTTTTTCTTTTACTGAAGCAATGTCAATTACTTCCGTTTTTTCCAAATTAGCATCATCTTTTTTCTCTTCTTTTATTTCTGGTTCAACGACCTCTTCCGATTCTTTTGCAACTTCCGGAACCGGTTCATTATCTGATTTATCTTTTACCGGCGATGTTTTTTTTCGCCCAAAATTTGTTTTTTCAGCATAATAACCTATTATAATCATCACCAAAAGAACACCACCAACAATGACCCATATTAAATGTTCCTCAAAAATTTTAACAATTTCTTCCATTGACTCCTCCTCATTCTTTTTCTAAGCATAACATTATTAACAAAAAAATTCAAGTCATAACCACATTCTGTTTACAACCAAAAATTTTCTCCTTTAATTTGATCTTTTTCTGATAAGTTACTAAAATCACATTGTCGCATTACTTCATATGCAACTATTGCTACCGCATTTGCCAAATTTAATGACCGAAAATGAGCGGTAGTTGGAATTCGATAACAATTAGATTGATATTTTTTTAATATTTCCCATGGTATACCTTTACTTTCATTCCCAAAAAATAAATAAACATTGTCATAATTAACATAATCAACTTCAGTATAATTTTTAGTCCCATAGCGACTTAAAAAAACAAAGTATCCATTGTTTTTTTGCAAAAAATCAGCAAAATCTGCATAAACTACATAATCAATTTCTTTTAAATAATTAACCGCACACCTTTTAATACTATTTTCATCCAGCGAAAAACCTAAAGGTTTTATCAAATGCAACTTAGCTCCAACGGCAACACAAGTTCGCATAATATTTCCGGTATTTTGCGGAATACTTGGTTGAAAAAGAACTATATTAAGCAATTCAATACCCTGCCTGTTTTAAAAATATTTCTAAATTATACAAATCATATTCACCATTTTCAATTGTATGCTTACCAATAATTTCAAAATCATTAATTACTAAAAAGTGCATTTGTTTTAATAATTTTTCAATATTTAAAACAAAGTTATCTTCAATATATTTTTTTTCTGATTCAGTTAGTTCTTTAACATTTAAAAAAACAACTTCACTAACCATATTTTCTTCTTTAAAAAAATTAACAAATTCAAAAATTAATTCTTCATCTTCCTGATTACCAAACCAGAGAACTACATCTGGTGTTTCTAATAAAAAATCATCCAAATTTGCTACTTTTATTTCTGCAACCGGAAGATCTAAACTGCCCTCCGCTGCTTTTTGACTATCAGCATATGAATTAATCAAAAACCAACTCACCAAAACAAAAACTACTGTTATTAATGTTAAAAATATATAATTTTTCATTTTTCCTCCTAAAACTCTTGAATTTCTTCAACATCATCAATTGTCACATCGGGCAGATGAATTCCTTCTTTTGCAGTTAGTTTTTCAAATTTTTCCTGAAAAGCAGCCAATTCTTTAACAATACTATCGGGATAAATTCTTTTACTAGTTTTTATCGCATTATAGACATCAATTAATTCAACTTCTTGTCGATTTTGAAAAAGAGCTTGTGAAAAGGCTTGCGATAAAACCGAAAAGGCAACATCAGGATACATTGCCGCTAAACCATAAATCCTTTTATATTCAGAAGTCGCGCTAACAATCGACTCAATAATTTGTTTGGCGACAAAATCTTTATACTTAAACTTTATTCCCGTTTGCTTTTCCATTTTGGGCAGGGATTCTATCAAAATTTTGGTTGTTGTTTCTTCGTCGGGCTCTAAAACATCAATTTTTTCAAATCGTCGTAAAAAAGCACGATCACGAATAATATATGTATAGTATTCCATCGTTGTTGTCGCCCCAATTAATTTGGCATCACCACGATCAATAAGCGGCTTTAAAATATTAGCTAAATCCATTGGTCCAGATGATTTTGCCCCAATTAAAGTATGAACTTCATCAATAAATATCATTACTTTAGACATTTTTTTAACTTCTTCAGCAAAAACATTTATAACCATTTCTTCGCGCCCATCAATTTCAATATTACCAATTAAGGCTGATGATGAAACTTTAATAACTCGATAGCCCTTTAAATTATCCGGAACATCATTCTTTTGAATTCGATAAGCTAGACCTTCAACAATTGCTGTTTTACCAATTCCCGCTTTACCAACTAATAATCCTGATTTTTCCGGTGTTAACAAAATCATAATTAATTTTTTTATTTCTTCTTCCCGCGCTATTGCCGGATTAGTAATATAATTTTTGGCAGTTAAAACCTCACCATTAGTTTTAATAATTGATGGTTTATCATTATTTAATTCTAGTTCAATTTTTTCTATTTCTTCCATTTTACTCCTTCTACTGATTAATAAAAATATCAAAATCTAAATTTTTATTAAACGAAAACTCCTGGTTTTCAGCAATTGTTTTAATTCCCGTTTGATCGCTATAATACCTTATAAAATTACCATCTTGAAAATAAACAAAATCACGAACAAATCTCATATTATCATTTTCCGTTGAAAATAAATATTTTTTATAATCTGGTTGCCTTGCTAAAGCACGATAAACATGATAAGTACTATTTTCTTGTAAAAAATAATAAATAAAACCATTTTCACCTAAGACACTTGCTACTTTTATATATTCATTTTCTTTTTCCATTGGTTGATCTCTAAAATAACGATCTTCAACTAATAAATCATTAACTGTTAATTCAAGCCATTCACCATCTTCAAAAACACGCACACCCAATTCAGCACTACCAATTTTTTCAAACCTTTGAGTATTTACATCAAATTCATACTGCACTTGTTCGTCACGGTCATATATATATAACGATTTATTTTTTCGCCCTTGAATATACGAATTAAAACTAACATTTTCTCCCAAATCAACATCTTCTACATTATTATTTTTAATATTTACAATTCGAAATTGATCAAATTCAATATCCTGATTATAATCAGCAACAACCAAATACTCATCGACTAAATATTTTAAATTCATATTATAAACATCTTTTTCAAACAAACTAACATTAACATACCGGCGTAAATTATTTTTATTAATTGTATCAATGCCACGATAATTATTTAAATATAAAAAATGCTTTTCCAAAACATGATCAAGATAAATACTTATATAATCATCTGTCAAAATATTAGTTGTTTCATCAGCAAAATGTTCTTCATCATAAGCAAAAGATTCCCAAAAATAATCATCAATTTCAGTATCTTTCCCCCAAACTTCTGTATAATTATAAACTCTATCCTCATAATGACAAATTATATCTGTTACAATCCTCTCATTTATAAAAATTGGTAACAAGCAACTCATTTTTTCTGTTTGTTTATACTTAATATCACGGATAATATTTTGCGCTCGATAGAAATTAGCATATGTTTGCAAGTAAAATTTTTCATCATTAACAGTAATTTCAAAATAATAATGCGATTTTGAACCATCAGCGACATAATTTTCATTAATAGAAAAAACTTGTTCATCACTTTCTAATTTATAATCCACCACATGTTCATCACGAAAATATAAAACTACCATTTGGGTGATAATGAACAACACAAACAAATATAACATTGCCACAAATAACTTTTTCATAATATCACCTTTTTAGAAATTAAACTTTCCAACGACTAACTACATCAGCATTACTACTATGTGGTTCTGGATTTGGTAAATCCATTTGAATTATCATTGGCACTTTAAAAGCTTTTCCAAAAGCAACACAAGTACCCGGCTGCAAACTTTTTTGTTTTTCAACAATTTCAGCACTTATATTAGGTAACATTTTGCGAATATAATCTAAATCTCGTGGGTGGTTCATCTTGAAAATTAAAAAATTACTACACTGTGAAATAACTGTCTCTGAAATTTCAACCGGCCGTTGTGAAATCAAATTAATAATAATCCCATATTTTCGCCCTTCTTTAGCAACTCGCTCAAAAATATTATAACCTAATAAATAAACATCACGATCATTTTGTACATAGCGATGTGCTTCTTCAATAAAAATATGAATTGGAATTGATGCTCTTTCTTTTAATTGCTTTGCAAAATCAAAAAGCATTTTATTAAATATTTTCGTTACAAATTTTCCAAACCAATCCTCAACATCTTCTAAATTAAAATTAACTATTTGCGCTTTCTTACCCTCCAAAGAAACCAAGCTCGCAATGAAATTTTCCGTTGAGGTATATTTAGGAACATCAAAAAACTTTGCGTATTCACCATTAACCACACCATGCAAGCGCACTTTTAAAGTAACTGCTTCATTATACGTCTTTTCATTTCGCAAAAGACCTTCTGAGATTAAAGTAAACTCTAATGCCTTTTCTAAATCTTGAATTGTATAATATATACATCTAGGGGGCTGGTGTTTTTCTAATTCCTCATCTAAAAATTGCGAAATATAATTTGTAACTAACACACTTTCCATGAATTCGCCACTTTTATCAACAATAAAACACTCGCGAAACTTTCGCACATAGCCAATACCTTGAACTGGGGCTTCTAAATTAAAATGCTTTGTTGAACAAGTTGCAAAAATTGAAAAAATATCATTTCTTTTACTAGCCGAATTTTGATTACTATATAAAATACTCATTATTGCCTTAGCAATCAAATGATTTTTATATCGCAATGACAAATCAGAATCTTCCGCAAAAATTCTTGCTAATTTTAACATCCGTTCAATAATCAATAACTGCGTATGTTCTTCCGCTGCTAATAACATTGCAATTTCATCAACACCTAGTAACCAAATTGGAATTTCTAATTTTTGACCTTTATCTTGATTCATATTCGTAGTATAAATTTTAAAATTAAAATTATTGTTTATCGTACTAAGATTAGTAAAAGCATTATGGTATTCCCCATAAGCATCAAAAATAAAAAAATTCGACTTAAATGGCAAGACATTTTTATTCTGAAAAACATTTTGCAATAATCGTGCTACACCATATGATTTACCAGAACCACTATTACCAAAAATGGCCATATGATTACTAAAAAACTCATTTAAATCAACATGAATTGGAAATTTATCATACAATGGCGAAGTACCGACATAAAAACTTTCAGCATTTTTTTCACCAACTAACATTGCCACTTCTTCTTGATTAACAATTCTAACCTTTGCTGATAAAGTTGGTTTTCGAATAATACCACCAACAAATTCCTTATTAACTATTTCACCTAAAAAACGAATCTTAATTATTTTTTGATCAACATCTTCTACTTCACCGACAATTTGTTTTTTTTCATCTTCAAAAACTACATGCATATTCATCAAATTGGTTGCCACTGGCACTCCATCAGTTATTTCAACATGAGCAAGATTATCACTAATATAAACTATTTTTCCAAACATTACTTTTCCTCCAAAATTTTTCTAATCTCTTTTTTTACTTTTTCATCATCTATTCCTAATAATACCATATTTTTCTTCTTAAAAAAACCTAATTTTTCTTCATACGACAATAATTTATCCGTAACTTCTTTTATTTGTTTATGAACTGCCGCCTTACTAACTTCAAAATTTTCACTTATTTCTTCTAATGTATAATTTTCAAAATAATATTCTTCGAAATATTTTTGTTGCTTATCAGTTAATAAATTTTTATAAATATCATATAAATCAATTAAATAAATAAAATCATTCATAATATTATTTCTTGAAAAATCATTAAAACTAACAATACTGCACAGCCCATATACAACATAGTAAAATATTTTCTCTTAAACAAAACATGATTATTAAAAGCCATACATAATAACAGCATCACCAATATCACCAAAGCCAAATCTTTTAACGCCGCTTCGATTAAAAAAAAGATTATCACTATCATTGACACGACACTTAAAACAACTTGATAAAGAATGCCTATTTGTTGTATCACATCATATTTATCTCTTTGAACACTATTATCCTTTTTGATAATTTTAGCAACTTTTTTATTTCGTTTATTCTTATCACCCTTTTTCGCAATTTTTTCAGCCTTTACTTTTTCAGTAGTTTTTTTACTCACTTTACCACTCCTTAAATAAACCATAAATATATTTTTCAATATCAAAAGTCTGCAAATCTTCAAGTTTTTCTCCCAAGCCAATAAATTTAACTGGAATTTTTGTTACATCTTTTATCGCAATAACAATCCCTCCTTTAGCAGTCCCATCAAGTTTAGTTAAAATAATACCTGTTATTTTAGTTACTTCATTAAAACTTTTTGCTTGTGAAATTCCATTTTGACCTGTGGTTGCATCAATTACCAATAATGTTTCATGTGGTGCATTTGGCACTAATTTACCTATCACTCGATTTATTTTATCCAACTCGGCCATTAAATTAGTTTTTTTCTGTAGCCTCCCAGCTGTATCAATTAAAACAACATCATAATTTTCTTTGGCTTTTTCTAAACCTTCATAAATAACACTTGCTGGATCTTGATTTAAACCATGCATAACTTCTATTTCCAACCTTCTGCCCCATTCACATAATTGCTCAACCGCACCAGCTCGAAAAGTATCACCAGCAATTAACATCACTCTCTTGCCCTCACTCTTTAAGCGCTGCGCCATTTTAGCAATTGTCGTTGTTTTGCCAGAACCATTAACACCAATAAATAAAAGAACTGTCAAACTTTCTTGATAATTAATTTTATCAGTCAGACTTTCACCCTCAACATATAAAACAAATAATTCATCAACTATAATTTCTTTTAAATCCTCTGAATTAATTATTCTTTCTTGTTTCACTCGTTGACTTAACTTTTCCATAAATTTTAAAACTGTTTCAACACCTATGTCAGCACTGATCAAAATATTTTCTAATTCTTCAAAATATTGTTCATCAATTTTTGGATGTTTTTTGGCCAATTTATTTAAACTATTAACAAAACTTTCTCGCGTCTTAGCTAAGCCTGTTTCATATAAATTTTTTTCTTTGTCACTTTGAAATATCTGTTTTACTTTTTCAAACATTCTTAAGCCATCACCTATCTTACATTTTACACCATTTTATTTTAAATTACTAGACAAAAACCAAAAAAAAGGTTATAATGAATAAGTTGATTTTCGGGAAACAAAAAGAAAGGAGGAAAATTTTTGCAAAATAAAAACCACAAAACTGAAGTGTTTGCTTTAGGTGGGTTAGGTGAAGTGGGCAAAAACATGTATTGCCTAGTTCACGATAATGAAATCATTATTATTGATGCCGGCGTAATTTTTCCAGAAGGAGAATTACTTGGTATTGATTATGTGATTCCAGATTATACATATTTAAAACAAAACGAACATAAAATAAAAGCACTTTTTATTACCCACGGTCATGAAGACCATATTGGCGGCATTCCATTTTTACTACAAACCGTTAATATCCCCTATATTTATGCACCAAATCAAGCTATCGGTTTGATTAAGAAAAAATTAAAAGAAAAAAATATTCAACACAATAAATTGTTTGTTTATCAAACAAATGATAAATTTAATTTTAAACATTTTAATGTTTCTTTTTTCAGTACCACACATTCTATTCCAGATTCACATGGAATTGCTGTCAAAACACCCAATGGCACAGTTGTAAGTACTGGCGATTTTAAATTTGATTTAACTCCCGTCGGTCCAATGCCCAACCTTTATAAAATTGCCAAAATTGGTGAAGAAGGTGTCACGCTATTATTAAGTGACAGCACCAACGCCCTAAATGAAGGATTTTCATCAAGCGAATCAAAAGTTGATGTTGCTTTAAACGAAGTAATAAAAAAACATCATGGTCGAATTATTATTGCTACTTTTGCTTCAAACGTTTATCGCTTAAAACATATTATTGATACTTGCAAACGTAATAATCGTAAGGTTGCTCCCTTTGGTAGAAGTATGGAAAACAATCTTGAAAATTCAATCCAAAGCGGTCATATGGAAAATAGTGATATCATTATTCCAAATAAAGATGCTAACCGTTACCCCGATAATGAAATATGCATTTTATGTACTGGCAGCCAAGGTGAACCATTAGCTGCTTTAAGTCGAATTGCTAACGGCACTCATCGACAAATTGAATTGCGTGATGATGATTTAGTTATATTTTCATCATCAGCTATCCCGGGCAATGCTCTAAGCATTTCGCGCATAATTAATAAACTTTATTTAAAAAACGTCCAAGTTCATACTAATATATCACTTGGTGACATTCATACCTCAGGTCATGGCAAACAAGAAGAATTAAAATTAATGCTTCGCTTATTAAAACCTAAATACTTTATGCCAGTTCATGGTGAATACCGAATGCTAAAAGCACATGCTGATTTAGCAATCGAGTGTGATATTCCAAAAGAAAATACCTTTGTTTTAAAAAATGGTGATGTTTTATCTATCAATAAAGAAACAGTAACCAAAACTCATACAGTTGATGCTGATGCAATTTATATCGATGGTAATCAAATTGGCAGTATTACTACTGCCATTATGAAAGAAAGAAAAGTTATGTCTAGCGACGGCATTGTCATTGTGGCTGCCAACATTAATAATCAACAAAAAAAATTACTAAATAATCCTCACATCACAACTCGTGGATTTGTCTTAGTTAATTTTAATACTGAATTATTAAAAATCTTAGAAAACAAAGCCAAAGATATTATTGAAAAACATATTAACCAACCAATGGCAAAATTAGAACAAATAATTATTAGCGAAATCGGCCATGACATTTTTAACAAAACCGGGCGCAAACCAATTATTATGCCTTTAATTTCAAATTTAAAAAGATAGTTGCACTGTAACTATCTTTTAATTTTTTCAGCAATTTTTTCAATTTTTTTCAACCGATGAAAAACTCCCGATTTAGTTATTTTTTGATTTGTTTCTAAACTAATTATCGTTGCCAATTCATCCAATGAAGTTTCCGGATACTTCAAGCGATAATCAGCAACTAATTTCACTTTATCATTTAACAACAAATATAAATCAGCTGCTTTCACTTTTTCAATTATAGCAATTTGCTTATTAGCAGTTGCTATTGTTTTTTCAACATTAGCTTGTTCGCAATTATTTAACCGATTGGTCATATTTTTATGATCACGATAAATCCGAATATCTTCAAAATAAAACAAACCACCACCAGCACCAATTACTTTCAGAAAATCACTAATTTTTTCCGCCTCTTTAATATAAACCATATATTTTTTTTCCCGCTGCAAAATCTTTGCATTTAAATCAAAATCATTCAGTAATTGCAAAATAAATTTTGCATATTCCTCATTAATAAAAACAAACTCCAAATGATAATTTATTTTTTTAGGATCACTTAAACTGCCCGAAACTAAAAACACCCCTCGTAAATATGCTTTTTTCATTTCCTCATCAGCAACTATAAACTCTGCTGGAATTTGTTGCTTTTTTTCTAAATTTAAACCTAAATTATTTTGCCATTTTTCTTTTTCAATTTCAAATTCCAAAATATAAATATTTTTTTTACTAAAACTATAGTTTTTACGAACTGTAATCTGACAGTTTATTTGAAAAACTTTTTTGACTAAATTAAAAATTCTTTTTGACACACTAACACTTTCGGTAATAATTTTAATTTTTTTCTTACCTTCTGCTTGCACATTTAGAAGTGCCGCCAACTCTGAAATATTTTCTATTTCACTTCCATCAATTCCAATAATTTCATTTTTTAAATTAGTAGTAAAAGACATCTATCTCACCCCATCAAATTACTTTTCAACAACTAGGTTATTACATTTAATTGCCGATTTATTTTTATCTTTAACTTCTAGCATAATATCAACATCAAACGGTATTTTTTTAATAAAACGACCAAATTTTTCAACATCAATCGCTAGTGAATGTGCTCCAGCAGTTTTTTCTTTTGCTTGTTCTGAATAATGAATTTTGGGAATCCCATCTTCTTTTTTCCAAGTTTTTCTTGTTTTTTTGAAAATCTCTTGCAAATTCAAATCACAATGATTAACTACATGATGCAAATTATCAAAAACAACTGGTATGTCTCTTTTATAACTAATCGATAAAACATCTATTATATTAAAGGATTTATCATCATTTTCAATCACCAATCTTTTTTGAATTGGCAAAGGTAATTTATCATAATTTTCAATAAACCTATCTATAGCAGCTGTTTTGTTACCATAAACACCACCAATGTGCAAAACTATTTTATTTGAAACATTTGTTTCAAGTAAAGTTAAAACTTTTTCATGATAAATAAGATCAGCCACGGCATTTTCAACTACCTCTTTTTTAGGTGAATTTAAAACCGTATACTGACCTGGATGCATCGAAACTCTTAATTTATTTTCTTTTATTTTTTTAGCAATTTTTTTAAATTCTTTGGCAAACCACTTTTCCCAAGGATAATTATTTGCTAAAGAAGAACCAAAAGGAATTAAATTAGAAGTTATGCGAAATAATTTAATATTATTAGCCACATTATAATCAATAATTTTATCCAATGATTTCAAATTGTGAGCAATAATTTCTTTTAATTTTTTTTCATTAACATTTTGTTTTCGTAATTGCCTGAAATTAGTTTCTGCAACCGAGACCGTTAAACAAGCATAACCAACGCGCATCTAATTCTCCTCACTATTTAACAATATAATAAGTCACTACTGATACAATCGTTGTTAAGACACCGCCCCAAATAATATCAACAATTGTTACCTTCAATGACCAATCTTTGATTGTCGCCAAATTTGTTAAATCATAGGTTGCATATGTTAAAGTTCCAAATAAAACAGCTGCAATTATCAAATAACGCAAACTTTCTTTTTCAATTGCCGGATTAATTACAAAAAAGACAATCCCAACAATAAAGAATAAATAAAAAATACCGGCGACTAATAAATTGGGACTTTCTCTTAATAAAAAACCAATTTCCTTTTGATAAAAGTTTTTGGCTATTAAACCAAGCCATAAACCATCAATTACTAAAAAAACCAATAATGCAACTAAATACATTTTTAAAAATGCCATCTTATCGCCTCTTTCCTGGAATAAATTTATTTGTTCTCTTCGCATATGCAATAAAATCTGGTCGATTCTTATACTTTTCTTCTAATAGCGGAACACCAGAAACATACACTAATAAATAATTAATTAATAGGGGACTGATGAGTGCAAGATAACCGTATGGTACTGAAAGGGCGATTACTCCGATTCCAATCCACATTAATCCTTCACCAAAATAATTGGGATGACGGCTATATTTCCAAAGACCACTAGTCATCAACTTGCCCTTGTTTTTCGGATTTGCTAAAAAATTCTTTAATTGATAATCAGCCACAACCTCAAAGTAATAGCCAACCACCCAAATAGCAATACCTAGATAATCTAAATAAGTTAATAACATATTTGCTTGCATAATTAACATGATTGGCAAAGAAATAATATAGAGCAAAACCATTTGCGACATAAAAACATTAACAAAAGCTTTTATTTCTTGTTTATCGCCCCATTTTTTTCGCATTTGTTGATAACGAAAATCTTCTTCTTTATTCCAGTTTCGCAAAAACAAATGATAAGATAAGCGTCCACCCCACAACATTATCATCACTAACAAAATAGTTGAACGTAAATCGGCTGTATCTAAAAAATAATTATAAAAAGCAACCACCACAAAACCTAATCCCCAAGCAATATCAACAATCGCATTGTTTTTTTTCTTTTGAGCGATTATAAAAAAAAGTGAAAAATAAATAAATAGTAATATTAAATTATATAAAAATATCATTCTCTCACCACCTGCATTATATCATGAAAAATTTAAAACATAAAATTTTATCTTTACTTGCTTTAAATTATAAAATAATTAAATTCTTTTTACTTATCCTATATTACATGATAAAATAATTATTATAATCTTTCAGTTAGGAGAAATTTAAATGCGAAAAATATTAGCCATTTTTTTTGGAAAAATAATTATATTAATTGGTAAAATCATTAATAAAGGAACTTGTTTTCCCGGAACTTTTGCCAGCATACTAGAGCCCAATATTTTAACAAAAATTGCTAAACCAAAATTAACAATTGCAGTGACCTCAACTAGTGGTAAAACTTCAACTTCAAGCATTATTGCTAATCTTTTAAAGGAAAATGGATATCAAGTGGGGCATAATTTAAGTGGTGCAAATATTGATATGGGGATTATTACCATGTTAATTGAGCATTCTAATTTAAAAGGAAAACTAAAAGTTGATGCAATTGTCATGGAAGTTGATGAGCGACATACTAAAAATGTTTTTCCTTTTTTTAAACCTGATTATCTAGTCATTAATAACATTGCTCGTGATCAAGCGACTAGAAATGGTAATGTTGAAACCATTGTTAACGCCTTAAATAAATCAATTAGTGATGATATTCACCTAATTGTTAATGCCGATGACGCCCATTTAAATAGTTTTTTACTGAATAAAAAAAATCAAAAAACCTTTTTTGGCATCAATGTTCCAAGCAAATTTAAGGGTATGTTTTTTAATAATAATGATATTAGCTACTGTCCTCTTTGCCAAGAAAAAATTATTTTTGAACAAATGTATTTTTGTAATACCGGCATTTACCACTGTCCAACTAGTGATTTTAAACGCCCAATTCCTAAATACGAAGTTACAGAAGTTGATTTAGAAAAAGGTTTTTATCACATTAATAACAATTTAAAAGTTTTTTTACAAAATAAAGTTTTCTTTCATGTTTATAATAGTCTCGCTGCTTTTACAGTTTGTAAAACAATCGGAATAGATGAAAGTGAAATTATTAAAAATCTTGATAAAATTCATTTTAATATTACCCGTGTTTTTCAGCAAGATAATATTAATGTTATGGCTTGTAAAAACAGTTCGCCAATTAGTTATGATCAAGGTTTAATCCAAATTAATAGTGATCCACAAGAAAAAATTCTTGTTTTAGGTTTTCATCGAATTAGTAATCGCGATAATTATCAAGATTTAAGCTGGCTTTATGATATTAACTTTGAACTATTATTAACTAGCAATATTCACAAAATTATTATTATCGGCGAATATGGTTTTGATATTGCTTCCAGGTTATATATTGCTGATTTTCCATTAGAAAAAATTATTTTTGTTAAAAATATTCAAGCAGCAATTAATCAAACAAAAGAATATCCTTATCCAACTTATGCTCTTTTAGGCTTTGATATAACGCAATCATTTATTGACAAAATTAAGGAGGAAAAATCATGAAAATTGCCCACTTATATTATGATATTATGAATTTATATGGTGATAGCGGTAATGTAAAATTGCTTTGCAAAATGCTTGAAGATCAAGGAATCGAAATTACTTTAATTAAATTATCAATCAATGATAAACTTAATTTTGATGATTATGATTTTGTTTATATTGGCAGTGGTACATATACACACCAAAAACTTGCTTTAAATCATTTATTTTCTTATCAAAAAGATATTAAAAATTATATTGAGCAAAATAAATTCTTTCTTTGTACCGGAAACGCGATGGATTTATTTGGCCAAAAAATTATTGATCAGCAAAAAAATATCGAATGCTTAAATATTTTCCCATATATAAGTAAAAAAGTTCCCCGTTTTGTAAAAGAAGTCAATTATACTTTTAATGATTTAAACATAATTGGTTTTTTAAACCAAGACGTCATCATTGAAAATAACAAGCAATTTTGGTTTGATCAAGAAGGAGTTCGAGAAAATAATTTTTTTGCCACTTATGTAACCGGACCTTTATTAGTTCGAAACATTTTTTTAGCTAAGTGGTTAATAAAACAACTAGTGCCCAATTATCAAGACATAGAATACGAAATACTAGAAAAAGCTTATCAACAGAAAAATAGAGTTAATTAACTCTATTTTTGCTTCATATGAACATCCAATTGTGGATAAGGAATATTAATGCCTGCTTTATCAAATGCTTCTTTAACTTCTTCCATTAAATCATAATATATCGTCCAATAATCTTCTGTCTTACACCAAACTCGCACAAAGAAAACTAACTCATTATCACCATGTTCCCACATTCGAATAAACGGTTCTGGTTCTTCAAAAATCAATTCGTGTCGATCAACAACTTCCTTAATTACTTTTTTAACCTTTTTAATATCTGATTCATAACCAACATTAAATTTAAAATCAACCCGTCGTTCTTCATTTCTAGTTAGATTCGTAATTGCGGTATTAGCTAAATTACCATTGGGGACAAAAATTACTTTATTATCAAAGGTATGAATTTCAGTGTATAGTATTTTTATACCTTTAACAGTTCCAAAAACATCTCCTGTTTCAACAGTATCACCAACCGCAAATGGTCTGGTGGCTAATAATAAAACACCACCAGCAAAATTTGATAAAGATCCTTGAAATGCCAACCCCATTGCAAAACCAACTGATGCTAAAAGAGCCATAAATGCTGAAATATCAATTCCCAAAATACTAACGATTACTAATCCAAGTAAGATTCGCAAACCAATATTTAAAACTGAACATAAAAATGGTTTTAAATTATCATCAATCTCTGATTTTTCCATTACCACTGTTAATTTTTGAGCTAATCTTTTAATAATAAACAAACCAACAATTAAGACAATTAACGCACCAGCTAAACTTTTAGCAATTGGTATAATTTCTTGTATAATATTTTCCATAAATTCCTCCTTTTTAAATTATAACTTAATCAATTAAAAATTTCAATTATCTTTTAACAGGTGAACCTAATAAATCTCTTTGTAATTTATTAACAGCCTGCTTTTCAATTCTTCTTATTTTATGACGGTTTGTATCCATTTCTTTAGCTAAACGACGCTCTGAATAACGATCATCATCTTTAAATCCATATTTTAACCATAAAACTTGTTGTTCATCAAAAGTTAATTCAGAGAAAGATTTTATGAGATCTTCTTTTAAAATTTTTAAAACAACTTCATTTTCGACATCTTGTCTAATCGACATTGTTTTTTCCAGTAAATCATATTGATAAAAATTATCAAAACTAACATTAGCAGCGGGCAGATCTCTAATGGTTTGGATTTTTTCAATTGAAAATTCAGTTCTTAAACTTAATTCTTCATCAGTTGGGAATCGCATTAATTCTTTTTCCAATTCTATTTGAGCTGCTTTTAATTTTCTAATTTCTTGACTTCGATTAACCGGAATTCGAATTAACCGCGCTTTTTCATCAATCATTCTTAATACAATTCGATTAATTGAAACAGTTGCCAAAGTCGAAAAACGAACTCTTTTTGATAAATCAAATTTTTCGATCGCTTTAATTAATCCAACACTGCCCTCTTGAATTAAATCAAGCAAATCAATACCTAATCCCCGATATTTATTTGTTGCCTTTATTACTAAGCCAATATGAGCCATCACTAAATCATCACGAGCTTTTTTATCACCCGCTTGCGCTTTTATTAAAAGATTTTTTTCTTGTTCCTCATTTAAGTTACAATCTTTTAAATCATTCATAAATAAATGTAATATATCTAATTCCCCACTGCCCATAAAATCACCACGTCAGTTATTTTAACACAAAATAAAAAAAACAGGAAATCCTGTTTTTATTTTGCTCCCATACCACCATCAACACGTTGAGCAGTTCCGGTTAAATATTTTGCTTTTGATGAGGCAAAGAAATAAATTAAATTTGCCACTTCTTCATTTGTTGCATAACGCCCCATCGGAACCATTTGTTCAAAACCAGTTTTAACTGAATCAGGATCATCCGGTGCCGCTTTTTTCTCAATATTCCGCATCATATCATTATCAACCGGTCCTGGACAAACAGCATTTACCGTGACATTATAAGCAGCTGATTCTAAAGCTGCTGTTTTATTAATCCCCAATACCGCATGCTTTGAAGCAATATAAGGCGCTAGACCGGGACTGCCGATAAAACCAGCAACCGAAGCCACATTAATAACACTACCACTTTTTTGTTCATACATAACAGGTAAAACATATTTTAAACCAAAATATACACCTTTGACATTAACATCTAACACAAAATCTAAATTTTTGCTTTCAGTCATTACAATTGGTGCAACTTCACCTTCAACGCCAGCGTTATTAACAAATACATCAATTCTATTAAATTGGGCAACTGTTTCATCAACATAATTTTTAACTAAATCCTCATTCCGAACATCACATGCTTTTAATAAGCAATCATCATCACTTAAATTTAATTCTGCTTGTAATGCTTTTAATTTGTCCAAATCTAAATCAACTAAACAAAGTTTTGCCTTTTCTAATGCAAATCTCTCAGCTGATGCCTTACCAATCCCCCCAGTTGCGCCAGTTATAATAATAACTTTTTCTTGAAATTCCATTTAAACTCCCCTTTCTAAACCTACCCTAATTATAACATGATAATTAATTATAATTTTATTTTATTTTTTTTTAATTGACAGTCTTTTACAATTTTTCCAACTCCATTTTGATATCTTTTAAACGATTTTCTTCAATCACTAATTTTTCTTTATCTAAATCAACCACTTCTTGTGGAGCGTTTTCGACATATTTTTCATTACTCAGCAATTTTTTTCTTTTAGCAATAGCTGTTTCTAATTCTTCTTTTTCTTTTAATAATTTTTCTTTTTTTTGGGAACTATCTTCACCTTGATAGCAAATAATTACCGACCCTTTGCCAAATGAAACTTCACATTTATTC
>PWIL01000138.1 GCA_003560455.1 Mollicutes bacterium | reverse complement strand
TGCAGGGATATGTAAAGCTTTAGAGTACTATTTTAATCCTAGTAGTGAAAATTCTAATAACGGAAAATTAGGACCATATTTACCAGATAACTCAGAGTTAATTGAATACGAGGTAGATTGCACTAATCAATATAATATTAAATCAGTTAAGAAATAGTCATTTAAAACAGATCCCAAATCATATAAAATTACTTAAACTCTTAATGTGTGGGTCTACTTCTCTATTCTCCACCAAAAAAAAGCAAAAAGACCCACATACTATCAGATTCACACCAGGAAATGTAGTGCTTATCGGAATTCCAATGGAAAATTTAAGTAACGCAAAGACCTATAATGTGACGTGTGTTTGACTTTGCTAGACTATTTTACACAATTCATAGTTTGCTACCATGTTAAAAATAATACATAATAAGTTGGAAGAAAGATATATTGAGATTCTTGAATGTTTTTGTGGCAAGAGTGATTTGCCTGAGCTTTATACTAGACATGAATTATTATCAAAGGATATAATTATTGATAAGTTGTTGGCTAGTAATATACCTGAAACATCACAAGAAATTTTGATACAACTGGCAACAAAACTTCGTTCGATTAATAGCGAACAATTTCAAAAACTAAGCGAAAAAAAAGCGTTACGAGATAGTTTAATTTCCTTGCGTTGGTTGGCATATTCAATTGGATTATTCTCCAATAATTACATTAGTACTAATATCCCATATAAAGAAAATGAATTATATATGAATGTAACACCACGACTATTTACTAAAATAGGTGGGGCAAGTATTATGAATTTTCCTGATTATCCGCATTTAAAAATTGATCGTGGGATTGGTAATATTGAGGAAAATGAATTTGCCAAAAGGTTGGCATTTCAAAAAGATTTTTATAATTTTACGAGTAAAAAAAGGAGGAAAAATTATGCCATTAGAAATATATAATACAGATTACAACATGCTTAGAAAAAAAATCGAACAGTTAAGAGAGACTTATATGCAAAGCAGTGATGAAAATGTTCGAAATGTTGTAAAAGAACAAGTATTTTATGATTTGTGTGAAAAAATAGAATTATTTGAAAATCATTTCGCCCAATATTTTGAAACATGTAAAATGAATAGTTTGAAAGAAATTGATGAATTAGCTGCTGAAATTTTTAAAAATGTTAGTGTAATAAAAATGCCAAAAATACAATATGAGCAAATAGTGAAAAGAATAAAAATGGCGTCGAAAAATTTAAAAGAAATTGCAAGGAATTACAATGAAACGATAAAGCAGGAGTCTTTAACCTATTATAGTCAAATAATTGATACTAAAATGGTGTTTATTTTTTTCCATGATGATGAACTGCACACTGTTTTGTGCGATGTTTCTCAATATAATGGAGTACGAAAATTACATTGTCGTTTTTGTAATAGTTTTCGCCAAAGTTGTGAAATGGGGTTTGTTTCAAATACAATAAAATTTAAAAAAAATGAATATAGTACGCTAGGAATTAATTGTTGTTTAGATTATAATAAATGTAATCAAGACATTTTAGAAACTCAAAAATTAACAGACTTCATGTCATATGGAAAAAATAAAACGAAAACAAAAGGAGGAAGAAAATGAAGATAATGTATTTTGTCCATGGAACAACTTATGATAATGCTGCTGAAAAATGTAGCGGTTGGCAACAGGTTGAATTAAATGAATTAGGGGTAGAGCAAGCAAAAAAATTAGGCGAAATCACTAGAGATTTTGAATTTGATGTAATATTTACCTCAGACTTAATCAGAGCCATAGATTCTGCAAATCTTGCTTGGCCCAATATAAAAAAAATACAAGATGCTAGATTGAGAGAGTGTAACTATGGTGACTATGATGGCGGGTCTAAAGATTTAGTTGTTTATGAAAAACATATTGATAAAGCTTTTCCTGGTGGAGAGTCTTTAATAGATGTTGAAAAAAGAATAACTGAATTTATTGGTGATTTAAAAAAAGATTATGGTGACAAAAAAATCGCCATAATGTCACATCGAGCCCCACAATTAGCATTGGAAGTAATAACCAAAAATAAAACATGGGAAAAAGCTATAAAAGATGATTGGCGTAATACTAAAAATTGGCAACCGGGTTGGTTATATAACGTTGAGAAAAACTTTTAATATTTGCATTATAAAACATAAGAATAATATGTTATGTTCGCTATTAATTGAGAGGTATAAATGAATAGCGAAAAAGCACTAAAATTTTTATTAGATCAAAATGCTGATGTAAACTTGTTGGATAAGAGAGGCAGAACGGTTATAGATTATGTTATTTTTTTTCAAAACAGAGCATTATTCAATTTACTAAAAAATAAGCAAAACATTGACTAGGTTGTTAAAATATGCTAATATACTAATCACAAGTTTATTATGGAAGGAGAGATAGTATGATTAAGTTAATACGAGAATATTTCAATTCCCGAAAAGTAGTTAAACTTGATAATATTGAAAAAAAATTACTAGAAAGTTGCGAAGCACAAAGAACATAAGAAGTAATATTTTAAACTATATCATTAAATGGATATAGTTTAATTATTAAGTGAGGAATTATAATGAGAGAAATAGTTAGTTTAGAAAAAGCAAATGAAAATTATGGTGGTAAAGCTAAGGGATTAGCGTTGCTATCTAGTTATGGAGTGCCAATTCCAAAAGGCTTTGTGATTCCCAGTGAACAAATCAAAAAAATAATTGATAAAGAAGCCAATAGTATTAAATTGTTAAAAGAACAACTAGCTCAATTAAACTCAAATAAAAAGTTAGCAATTAGATCATCCGCTTTAGCAGAAGATGGTAGCCAAAAATCATTCGCAGGAATATTTCAAACGGAGTTAAATGTTGAACATCAAATTGATAACATTATTAAAGCGATTATTAATGTTAATAACAGTAGTAATACAGCAGTTACTCGTGCTTACGACGCCGGATTACACGAAATGAATATTATTGTTCAAGAAATGATAAATCCTAAAATTGCGGGAGTTATTTTTACTGAAGCAATTGATGTTGATGGGCAAAGTGTAGTACTTATTGAAATGGTAAAAGGTTTAGCTGATAAGTTAGTGAGCGGCGAAATCTCTTCATCAACAATGATTTTAAAGTTAGATGAATCTAAAAAAATATTGACTGATAAAATTAAGTATAGCGGAAAAATCCTTGAAATCGGAGGAATTAAAAATCTAATTCCGCACATTCAAACTATTATAAATCAGGGAGATGAAGCCATGGATTTAGAATGGTGCATCACCGACGATAACAAACCATACTTAGTGCAAGCTCGGCCCATTACTAAAAGAGTGTTGATTGCTGATTCAAAGAGCGAAAACGGTATTATTGCTTCACCGGGTATTGTTGAAGGAAAAAGTTATGTTATTGATGATGATTTGGAAGATGAAGAAGTCTTAGAATTAATTAAAAATTTTCCCGAAGGGGCTATTTTGATTGCGTCATTGACTAATACACAATATTTACCTGCGATCGAAAAAGCCCGCGGGATTATTACGGAAGAAGGATCAATTCTTTCTCATGCTGCAATTGTTTCTAGAGAAATGAATATTCCTTGTATAGTTAATTATAAAGAAGCATTAGAATTATTTCCGACCGGAACGCAAATGACATTAGATGCTTCCAATGGTAAAATTATGACATCTCATTACGAAAGTAATATTAATTTGACAAAAGAAATGGAATTTGGCGATTTATATTGTTACGATTATATTATACCTTTTAAAATTGAAGATGAAATAGTATTGTTCGAACCCGCTTTAGATGGTTTAGTTGTTCATGTTGATGAAGAAGCAAAACCAACTTTTTTGGAAGAAGTTGATTATTTAACCCGTAAAACTTTTGGAAAATCTCCGCTCTTTTTACAAACTACAAAGTATCCTTGGTTTTTTGAACTAGAAAGATTTAAAAAATTACCATATTTTAATGAATTATATAATGTGGCTATTGAACTAGCAAAAGAAAAAGATTGTCAAAAGACAAACGAATTTTATGAATCAGTAGTTGAAACTGAAAAAAAATTAGTTGAATTTAAAAATAGTTGCAATGAAGAGGTATTAAGAAGATTTGCTGAAGAAGTTTGTGTTGCTTGGTATTTTATTGTTGATATGGTATTACCATTAGGTTATGGCTTAAGAGAGACTTACAAAGATACAATTTCTGTGTTAAGTGCTACTAACCAAAAATACGGCGATTTAGTTAATAATAATTTAAGCGTCTATGATGACGAAGGCATTTTAATGATAAATCAAAATTATTTAAATTGTTTATCAAAAAATCGTAACGAAATTTGTGAAAAAATAGTTGAAATCGGAGGAATGAGTTACACCTATTTTGAAGAGCGAGAAGAAGCAATTCAAAAATTAATTGATAGCGACGCTGATGAAGAACAAGAAATCATGAATGAATTTTATAAATCAATCGACAATGCTAATTGGGAGAATATTGAAGGAATCCTTACGCAAAATAGTTTTATTAAAGAAAAATGTTGTCGAAAAACTAATTCTTAACAGTGAGGATGGTTTTATGTATAAAAAGAATGATTTATTGAATATTATATTTTTATATAATAATACTATTATCTTTGAAGTTCGTAAAAAACAAAAAAAAATAGTACTAACAGCTAGTGAATTTAGTAAGATTAAGCAATTGTTTACGGCAAATGAACCATTTAAGAAAGATCAGTTGGAGAATAGCCTATACAAAAAACTAAAACAGCATAATTTAATTCACAAAATTTCTGAAGTTGAATCAAAATATTTAGGAACACAATATGAAAAAACCGTTCATTTTTTTAGAACTGTTATGGAAAAACCTATTGATGTTCCTTTTATTATGAAACAAAAAACAATATTGCTTATTGGATTAGGCGGATTAGGAACAGAAATCATTAGACAATTAGCAGCGCTTGGGATTCGTAATTATATTTTAGTTGATGATGATATAATAAAAACCGAAAATTTAAATCGGCAATTATGTTTTTCTAATAATGATGTTGGAAGATATAAAGTTGATGTGATTTCCGAATTTCTTCAAAAGGAGAATCCTGGTTGCAAAGCAAAAACTTATAAACAAAAAATTAAAAAAACTGAAGATTTGTTAAATATATTGCAAAAAAATGAAAATGTTGATTTAGTTATTAATTGTGCAGATACGCCTTTGTATGTAATTAATGAAATAGTGTTGCAAGCGCTTTCAAATGAAAAAACACCTTGTATTTTTGGCGGAGTAGGTATGTTCAACGGAACCATTGGGCCATTGTTAAAAACCCGCCGCGAAAAGAAAATTTGGTTAAAAAAATATAATTTCATTAATAAAAATGTTGAATTTGTACCAAATTGTATTGGCTCAAATGGTGTTACTAATGCTTTAATTGCAACAATCATGGCAAATGAAATAAGTTTTTTTCTCCTAGGTTTAGAAAAAAAAATCAAATGTTTAAATAAAGAAAAGAGGTTTAGTTTTGAAAATTATCAAATGGATTAACGCATCCTTTAACGCTGAATATTATGAAAAATTAAATAACAGCCGCGAAAAAGTTGTTGCTCAAATAAACAAATATGGCCTTTTTCATCAAGTGTTAGATGTTGGCTGTGGTGACGGTAATTTTTCTAATGCATTGGCTAAACAGTTTAAACATTCAAATATAAAGGGTATTGATATTGTTCCCTCATATATAGATGCAGCTATTCAAAAATACCGAAAAGACAATTTAACGTTTAAAGTTGGTAATTTTTATGATGAAAAGCAAAAATATGATTTAATTACTTTGTTTTTAGCGATGACTGAACTTTTAAAAACCAAAAAAATTGAAAAAATTTTGAAAAAATTGAGTGATAGATTAAATGATAAAGGAATAATAGTGATTGTTGATGAGTTTGAAGATGATTATACAAACAGCGATGATATAACGGGACTAAAGGTTAATAAATCTTTGGGATATAAATATCTAAATTCGCAGGAGTTTATCAAAGGTTGTCAAAAGAATAATCTAAAAGTTTTAGAAACTGAAGTTTTAGTAACTAACACTAAAAAAATGAATATAAAAAAAACTAGCGAATATATAAGATATGAAAATCAACTTAATATAATTGACAAAACCGTCAAAAAAACTAATTTAGAATTATGGCATGAAAACAAACAAGCAATTGTAGATAACAACGGCATTCGTGTTAATCACAAATTACGGTATTATATATTAAAAAAGTATAGTTCAGTTGAAAAAAAACTAGTTTCTTTGCGTAAAACTCCAACTTTGTTATTTGATTTAAAAGCGGTACAAAATAAAATTAATCTATATCAAATGATTGAAAAAAAATATGATATGAAATTTATTTTCCCGGTTAAATGTTTTCCTCATTCAAAAATTATTGCTTTTTTTGCAAAAAATAATTTTGGTTTTGATTTTTCTAATTATGGAGAATACAAAAAAATTGAAAAATTCTTAAAAAAAGATAGCAACTTATCAACAACCGGGCCTTTAGCAGTTGAAAATATTAATAATTATGCAAATGTGATGGTGAATGCTAATAGTAAAAATCAATGGCTTTCTGATAATGGTAATTGCCAAAAAGGTATTCGGATTAACTTTAATAATGTCAAAGGATTTGAATTTAGTCATTTTGGCATCACTGATTATAAAAAACTTCCAGCTGAGTTAGTTCAAGGAGTTCATTTTCACATTGTTGATGGAAACAAAAAAAACTTAGAAGATCAGTTGATTAACGAAATAGTTAAAATTCAGGATTATTTTATCAATCTTCAATATTTAAATATTGGTGGCGGTTGGCATGATTATTCGTTCTTGGAATTTGAAAGATTTGTAAAAAAACTACGGCAGCTATTAAAAAGAAATATCATTATTTACGCTGAACCGGGTGACATGTGGTTTGTGGA
>PWIL01000122.1 GCA_003560455.1 Mollicutes bacterium | reverse complement strand
CCTTGTTGTGGTTTGGTCATATCAAATTGCCAATTAGAAACTTCGACTTCGTTTTCATTAGTTACATCAACACTATAATTAGCAAATAGACGATTACCCGATTGCCATGAACTACTCACAGTTGCTTGAATAACAATATTTTCAGCTAATTCAGGATCGGGTTCTGGATCGGGATCGGGATCGGGTTCTGGTTCATAATTAGGATCATCAGTTCTAAATTGCATTCCCGGTGTAACACTTTCACCTGGTTGAATTACTCCATTCCACGAAGCATTAGTTATTTGTAAAGTTGTTCCATTTTCAGTACAAACCATATTCCAACAATCTAAATTACGAATATCAGCGGGAACTGATTGGGAAAAACTCCATGAACTACTTGCTTTATTACCAACATTGGTAATAGTATACTCAAATTGATAAACAATCCACGCTCCTTGCGTCCAAGACGATTGTTCATATTCTATTTCCATCACAGCCTTATGTGGAATGTTAGCCGCACCAGTTATTTCAATTTCTTCAGATAATAATGAATATCCTAATCCAAGAAAAAAAGTAGTTATTATTCCAAATAAAATAACAAATGTTTTTAAAAAATTTGTTTTTTTTCGTTGTCTTATTCGCATAAAAACACTTCCTTTATTATATTTATTATAACATATTAGCAAAGAAGTTCTCTTTTTTTTCTTTTTACTTGACAACTTTATTACACTTAAAAAAGAACTGAATTCAATAAAATATCATAATCAGTTCTTATAAGAGTTCTTTTTAAAATGTTTTTTTCACAAACGCTCCCTAGTTTTTTTTAGTTTTGGACATAATTAATTGTAAGCGTAACTTCTTCAGTTAAATCTGGCACATATTCGCCTGCGATATCCCATTCAACTGTCAATGTTGCTGTATGTGAACCTTCAACATCTAGTTCTTGATTTTCAGTAATACCGCTAAGTGCAAAAGTTATATCGGCCATATTTGTAGTTTGTTGAAAATCAATTGAATCAATAATGGCATTAATAGTTCCATTATTTTCAATTACAACATCATAAACAGCGCTAGCTCCTGGTTGCTGCAAATCAACTACAAAAGTTGCAGTAGTCTCAGTAGAACTAATTGCTTCAGTTACCGCATAATCCGTTGTTACTTCATTAATTTCAGCAATTTCAACATTCCAATCAGCATCAATTTGGGCTGTACCGAAAATTTCTAACTCTTGCGATAATGCTGCATAACCAACAGCCATTACAACAATTGCAGCTAGCAATCCTCCAATTAACCAATTTTTATTATTCTTCATTCTATCCCTCCTTCAAACATATTATAACATAGTCTAAATTATAATAAATAATTTTTTTGAATTACTTAACATTATGTTTAAACAATTTTTTTATTCAATATCTTGACCATAAAGTATTGTAACTGTTAATGTTTCTTCAATTGGATCAGGTTCTTCTGGCACATACTCTGCTTCTGGATCCCACTCAACATAAACAGTTACTGTGTGATTCCCACCAACCGGTAATTCATCATCAACATCAACTCCTGTTACTTGAAAATATACATCCGCAAGATCAGTAGATTGTTCAATTTCTATTGAAGACACTTTAGCATCAATAGTTCCGTTATTATTTATTTCAATTCGATATTCGGCATATGCTGATGGAAATAACAAATCAACATCAAAAGTTGCCGTTGTTGCTGTATAATCAGGTATTGTCACTTGATTAATACCATGTGAATCGTCTAAAGCAATTGTTGTAATTTCAACATTCCAATCAGCATCAATTCCCGCTGTACCAGTAATTTGTAATTCTTGTGACAATGCTGCATAACCAATTGTCATTAACATAATTGCAAATAATAACCCCCCAATTACCCAATTTCTTTTATTATCCATTTATACCCTCCTTTACACATCTAAGTATATCAAAAAACTAACAGCTTGACAACTTTTTAATTAAAAAAAAAGAGCTATTCACTAGCCCTTTATTATATCAATTGCTTTACGCATTCGCAGTTCATATTTTAATGGTTCAAGACCACCATACATTTTTAATAATTCATCTTTATCAGTTTGGTGTTTTTCAGCCATTTCTGATAATAATTTTTCGGCTTCTTGCTCATCTGCTTCTAAATTTTCTTTTTTAACGATTTCTTCTAATAATAACCGCGTTTGAACTCTTTTTAATGCTTCTGGTTGCATCATTTTCTTTAAGTCTTCTTCTTTAGTATTAGTCATTTTAAAATAATCTTCTAATTGAATACCTTGCATTTTTAATTGTTGACCATAAGTTTCTAGCATGCGTTCTATTTCATCTTTAACCATTGTATCTGGAACTTCAACTTCCATATTGGCAATTGCTGCATCAAAAAGTTTTGTCATGTATTCATTTTCAGCTTCATTTTCTTTGCGAACTTGAATATTTTCTTTTAATTGTTCTTTTAGTGATGCTTCATCATTAATTCCTTCCATGCCAAGGTCAGCAAAAAAGTCATCATTTAATTCTGCTTCTTTTTTTTCTTTTACTTCTTTAACTGTCACTTTAAATTCCACATCTTGACCTTTTAATTCTTCATTTGGATATTCTTCTGGAAATTGTAATTCAACAATTTTTTCATCACCGGCTTGGACACCAACTAGTTTTTCTTCAAAACCAGGAATAAAAGTATTACTTCCTAATTCTAATGCATGATCTTCTGCTGAACCGCCAGGAAATTCTTCTCCATCTTTAGTTCCAACAAAATCAATCACCACGGTGTCACCTAATTCAGCAGCACCTTTTTTAATAATTAATTCGGCATATTGTTTTTTCATATTAGCAAGTTCTTCAGCAATTTCTTCTTCAGTAACTTCAATATTGGGCTTTTGAACATCTAAATTTTGATATTCACCTAATTTAATTTCTGGACGTAGAGTTAAAATAAAGCGATATTCAACACCACTTTCTTCTAGTTTAACAATATCCCCTTGCGGCCGGGCAACGATTTCTAAATCTTTATGCTCATCAATCATTTTTAAATAAGCGTCTTCAAATTTTAATTCTGCAGCCGGCATTAACAATGAGCCAATTCCGTGCTTTTTTAAATAAACTTCTTTTGGCGCCTTTCCTTGGCGAAAGCCATCAATTGTCACCTTTTCATTTTCTTTTTGAAATGCTTTATCAAGTGCTTCTTCCCATTCTTTTCCTTCGATTTTAATTGTAATTTCTTTAGTGTTTTTCTTTTCCATAATTCCTCCTCAACTATAAGTATATCTTACTCATTTTTTTTGTCAACCTTATCAATAAAAATAACACAAATAGTGTTATTTTAAGATTTTCTTTATTTTTAATTTATATGAACCAGCTTTACTATTAACGGTAACTTCATCGCCAACTTTTTTGCCAATAATCGCTTTAGCAATGTCTGATTCATTGGAAATTTTATTTTCAAACGGATCAGCTTCTGTCTTGCCAACTATCAAATATTCTTCTTCTTCTTTTTCAGCAACATATAATAGTTTGACGCGACTACCAATATTAACAGTTTTACCATCACCTTCAGGTACTAATAGATGATTATCTAAAATTATTTCTAATTCTTTAATCCGACCTTCTATTTCGGCCTGCTCAGCTCGTGCTGAATCATATTCAGCGTTTTCACTCAAATCACCTAACGCTTTAGCTTCTTTTAAATTTTTAACTACTTCTGGTCGTTTTTCTAATTTTAATTTTGATAATTCTGCTTCTAATTCTGCTAAACCATTAGCCGTTAAAAAATGTTTGTTTTTTTCTTTCAAATTTCTCACCTCTTGCTTTCTCAAAAAAATGAACTTTCAAAATAATACTATAGTTTAAATATTTTGTCAAATTATTTTACAAATTAAACTATTCGGGGAAATAGATTGTCCAACATCTAAATATACTTTTTGTTTTGGATGTCGAACAACGTCAATTTTTTGCATATCTTCATCATAAATCTGCTTGATTTGATATTGCTTTGGCGTTTGATGAGGTCCAAAAATTTCAACTTTTTGATTAGCTTGAAAATAATTTCGTTGTTCAACTAGAATTAAATTCTTTTTGTTTTTTAAAACAATTCCTAAAAAGTCTTGATTGGATATTTCTTCGCGATTATTATAATATTGATATTCTTGACAATCACCCTTTTGAAAAAATTGGGAAATTAATTCTCGATTAGCTGTTTGGTATAATCTTTGATAATCTTGTTTAGAAATTTTATAATTAGGATTTGCATAAATATTATCAATTAAACGGCGATAAATAGAAACAATTGTTGCAATATAATAGATTGAACGCATTCGTCCTTCTATTTTAAAAGAATCAATTTCCATTTGAATTAATTCTGATAAGTGATCAACCATAATTAAATCTTTAGCAGCAATTGCAAAATTTGAATCTATTAATTTTTTTACTTCGTATAAATCAAAATTCCATCGACAAACTTGACTACAACCACCACGATTAGCATCGCGATTAGTTAGATAATTTGATAAAACACAGCGACCACTAATCGCTGAACACATCGCACCATGAATAAATGTTTCTAATTCTAAATTAGTTTCTTTTTTTATTTTTATAATATCATTTTTAGGTAATTCTCTGGCTAAAATAATTCTATCAGCGCCATTTTTTTGATAATATCTTGCCGCTTGATAATTCATAACTGATGCTTGCGTAGAAATAAAAACGGCTAATTTTGTTATTTTTTTAGCTAGTTTTAAGATATAAAAATCACTAACAATAATTGCATCAACGTTTATTTCATCTAGTTTTTTTAAATAGGTGGTTATTTTTTTTAATTCTTGATGATGAAAAGCAATATTAATGGTAACATAAACTTTTTTTTGATGTTGATGAGCAAATAGCGTGGCTTTTTTTATTTCAGCCAAACTAAAATTACCAGCATTCGCCCGTAATCCAAATAATGGTCCCCCAATATAGACAGCATCTGCACCATACCAAATCGCCCATTTTAATTTTTGATAATCACCGGCTGGTGCTAATAGTTCTGGCTTCATTTTTTGGCTCCTTTTAATTGATAATCAGCATTTTGTAAAAATAGATCTGCATTTAAATTAGCAAATGTTTTACTTAATGTTTCTTGGTCCTGATTTATAAAACAAGCAACTGCTGTTTTTACTTGCTTATTTGTTAATAAAGTACCATTAATTATAAAATAATCCAACTTAGTTATTTCTTTTTGAAATGGTAAGGCATTTAGCATTTCCGAATGATAAATAATAGTGCCATGTTGATCTTCGATAATGGGTTGGAAGTTATTTTCTGTTGTTAAATGTAGTTGTTTAGTTGGTTTTTGTATTTGGAAAGTTTGACAATAATTTTTAATTAGTTTACGAACCGAAATGTAAATTGGAAAATAACCAAAGACTTGTAAAAATAATGTTTTATTAGTATTTTTTCTGATTTCTTTGATTTCTTTAATATTTAATTCAGTCGCTAAGACAGCGCCATTAATTTCTGATATTGCATTAATTGTTTCGCTATTAGTCACAAAATGTTCGTGATGCCAAATCAAATTAAAACTATATTTTTGACTAAGTTCAATTATTGCAAAATCACAAAATAAAATACCTGCTATTTTTTGATTAGCCATTTCTTTTAAAAATTTTTTTAAATTTTTTATATCTTTATTTTGATAATTTTTATTTAAATTAATAAAAAAGTTTTTTTCAGGATATTGATTAATTAATTCTTTTGCTTTTTCGATACTACATAAAAAACCAGCATTAAGGCTTAAATTCTTAATGCCGATAATAAAGTTATTAATTTCTAAATTTTGTTCAATTTGTTTTAAATTATTTGGTTGTAGAACAAGTTCTTTCATTTTCCCCTCTTTGTCTAGAAACACTAAGACCATCACCAATATCAATAAATTCAGTTGTAAATTCTTGATTATTTTTTAAAAATTCTTTAAAATTATTAATTTTTTTGACTAAACTTTTTAAACTTTTATTAGTTATTTTGGCCGTGAGCAAACCATGGAAATTTATATTATCAGTAATAATTATTCCATCTTTTTTTAAATTGTTTTTAAATTTTAAAAAGAATTCTTGATTCTTACTTTTAGCAGCATCAATAAAGATTAAATCAAATTTTTTATTTAAGTTAGTTTCTAAGGCGTCTTCGTTTAGAATTTCAATTTGGTTTTCTAAGTTCATTTTTTTGATATTTGCAATTGCCACTTGATAATGATTTTTATCTTTTTCAATGGTAATAATTTTAATTTTTTTATCTAATAACGCCATTTTTATTGCTGAATAGCCACCACCACTACCAATTTCTAAAATATCTTGAATTTGATTTTTTTTGATTATTTTTGCAATATATTCATTTGTTTCTTTTTTAATAATCGGAATTTGCATAGCAAGGCATTTTTTTTCTATTTCAGTTATCATTTAATCACATTGCTTTCGCAGTTCCCTGCCGATTCTTCGATGTTCATCATAGGTTTTTGAAAAGTAAGTTTTATTATCATTTAAATCACAAACAGCCGCCCGAAAATATAAATAATCGGTTTCTGCTGGATTTAAAACGGCTTGGATGCTTTTTTCACCAGGTGCATTTCCGGGACCTGGGGGCAGGCCTAGATTTCGATAGGTGTTATACGGATGCTCTGTTTCGGTATCAGCAATAGTATAAACAGTTTTCCATGTTCCTAAAGCGTAACCTAAGGTAGCACAACTTTCTAGTCGTCTATTTTGCGCTAAACGATTGTAAAATACCCCGGCGATTACTGGTCGATCTTCATCATAAACTGCTTCATGTTCAACAATGCTGGCAAAGGTTAAAATTTCATGAAAAGTAAAGTTTGATTTTTCTATATCTTCTTCATATTTATTATAAATCACTGCGGTCTGGTCTAAAAAACGAAATGCAACATATTCTGGATCAACGTCAGCATCTTTTAATTCATAACGCGCCGGAAAAAAATAGCCCTCTAACGGATAAATAATATCTTTTTGCTTAATATCTGT
>PWIL01000084.1 GCA_003560455.1 Mollicutes bacterium | reverse complement strand
TACAAGCGGAAGTACATCGATTTGCGATTAGTTATCACCGGCAAATTAGAAGTAAAAAAACTTTTGCTAGTCAATTAGATCAAATTTCTTTAATTGGTGAAAAAACTAAAAATAAATTATTAAAAAGATTTCAAACAGTGGAAAATATTAAAAAAGCATCTGATGACGAATTAAGAGAGGTTTTAAATAAAAAAGCACTGGCTAATTTAAGAAAACATTTAGGAGATGATAAAAATGACTAAAATAAAAATAATGGATCAAATTTTAGCTAATAAAATAGCCGCTGGAGAAGTAGTTGAAAAATGTGCTTCAGTGGTCAAAGAATTGGTTGAAAATGCAATTGATGCTGAAAGTAGTGAAATAAAAATTGTTTTAAAAGAAGCAGGCATTAAAGAAATTAAAGTAATTGATAATGGGGTGGGGATGGATGCTGAAGATGCTAAATTAGCTTTTTCCAGACATGCAACCAGTAAAATTTTAGAAGAAGATGATTTATATCAAATTAATTCTTTGGGCTTTAGAGGAGAAGCGTTAGCTTCAATTGCCAGTGTTAGTAAAATTGAATTGATTACTGCTAGTGATGATGTTGGTACAAAGGTTTTAGTTGAAGGTGGCAAAATAAAATCGGTTTCTAAAATTGGTGCTCGTCAAGGAACCGAAATTAAAATTAATGATCTTTTTTATAATACCCCAGCACGATTAAAATATTTAAAAAATATTTATACGGAACTGGCGAATGTGACAAATTTTGTTAATAAAATTGCATTAGCTAATCCGCAAATAAAATTTACTTTAATAAATAATCAAAAAACACTTTTAAAAACAGATGGCAGTGGTGATTTGTTAAAAGTAATTATGCAAGTTTATGGTAAAGAAGTAACTGAAAATATGCTTTATATTACTGGTGAAAATGCTGATTATGAAGTAAGTGGCTATATTTCAAAACCAAATATTTATCGAACTAATCGTAATCATATGATAACAATTGTTAATGGTAGAGTAGTGAGAAATCAAGAAATTAATAAAATAATCAACGAGGCCTATTACACCTATAAGCCAGACAATCAACATCCGATTGTCGTAATTAATATTCAGGTTGATCCAGTTTTAATTGATGTTAATATTCATCCAACAAAGCAAGATATAAAATTTAGTAAAGATAAAGAATTAAAATTATTATTAAAAAGTTTAATTAGTCAAGTTTTAGAAAAAAAACCAGTTATTCCCAAAGTACAAGACAATTATAAGCAACAAGCGTTTGATTTTACTGTTGATGAAGAAGTAGAAGAAAAGCCCGTAATTAAAAATGAATCAGAAACTATTGATTCAGATATTAGTGAAAAAGAAAAACTGCCATATTTAGAAGTAGTGGCTAGTTTGTTTGGAACATATATTATTGGGCAAAATGAATTAGGAATGTATTTGATTGATCAACATGCCGCTAATGAACGAATTAATTATGAAAAAATAAAACAAAAATTAAAAAATAATAGTTATGATAAAACAAACTTTTTAGTGCCCCTAACAATCGAGTTTACTAATGATGAATTTATTATTTTAAAAGAAAATTTTAATTTACTAAAAGAGTATGGTCTTTTGGTAGAAGAATTTGGACTGAATTCAGTTATTATTAAAGAATATCCAACTTGGTTACCAGATAATTATGAAGAAAAAGCTATTAAAAAATTATTAGAAATAATTATTGCTAAAGAAAAAGAATTTGATTTAGAAAAATTTAATGAAAAAATAGCCATTAATTTAAGTTGTAAATTAGCAATTAAAGCTAATGAAAGTATTTCAATTAGTGAAATGGAGCAATTAATTAAAGATTTACGTAATTGTCAAAATCCAACCACCTGTCCCCATGGACGCCCAACTATAATTTTTTATGAAAAATATGAACTAGAAAAAATGTTTAAGCGAAGTGGATTTTAAAAAAGAGTGAATTTTCACTCTTTTTCATTTAAAATAGTTTTAACTTTATCTAAATTTTTAAAATGCCATTTGACTAACTTTTTTAACTCATCAATTCCGTGTTTTTTGGCTAATTCAACTGCTACTTGATCAACTTTTTCATTAGATCCATAGGGAATATATGTATTATACTTTTGCCTTAACTCAGTCATTTTTTTAATAAAAAAATAACGACTGATAATGGCTGCACAAGCTACCGCCAATGATTTGCTTTCGCCCTTTTCAAGAAAAGTAATATCTTGACAAATAGCTTTTGAATCTTTTAAATAATTATAATAACTTTTAGGCGTCGTGAATTGATCAACAACAATGGCTTGATAATTGTCAATTTTATTTTTTAATTGTAAAAGCACTTTATTATGTAAAATAGCTTTTATTGTATTCATATTAACATCTTGACTATAATAATCATTATAATCTTGATTAGTTAAAACAATTGTTTTATAAGTAATTCTTTTCATTAATTTGGGAGCAATTTTACAAATAAAATCATCAGTTAATTTTTTTGAATCAACAACGCCTAAATCTTCTAAAAAAGCAATATCTTTTTTGCTAACAAAAGCACTTGTTACGACAAGTGGGCCAAAGAAATCACCGGTGCCAACTTCATCTGAACCAATAACATTGGCATCAAATCTTTTGGTTATTTCTTTCTTTTTTTTCTTTTCTTTTTTTTCTTCTTGTTTCATATTTGGATAATACTTTTGATTAATTTCTTTCCATAATTGGGCGTCAATATCGGCACTCTTTCCTT
Organism: Mollicutes bacterium; assembly: GCA_003560455.1. GTDB lineage: Bacteria > Bacillota_I > Bacilli_A > RF39 > UBA660 > CSSED10-109M. The sequence goes on along the minus strand of PWIL01000084.1, from coordinate 21,590 downwards.
GAAAAACCGCCTTTCCTGATTGATATAAAGTAATGACTGAATCAGCACTATTAGCTTGAAAAATAGCATAAGCTGGAGTTTTTTCTCGTTTACTGTCTTGGTAAAATTCATCCATTTCTTTTTTTGTTTTTTCACCAACTTTAAGTGTAATAACCATTTTTATCCCTCCTTATTTAATTTTACCACAAAAAAAGTTAAATTACTTTATTTTTTTTCAATAATCGATTATAATGAAGATGGAGGTAAAATATGAATTTTATTGATATATTAATTATTGGTGGATTGTTTTTGGGAGCTTTTGTCGGTGTACGCAATGGTTTTATTCGGCAAACTGTTATTACAATTGGCTTTATTTTTATTTCGATTATTGCCTTTCAATTTAAGGGAATTTTATCAGCATTTTTTTATGACCATCTGCCATTTTTTAATTTTTTTGGAGATATAAAAGGAATTCAAATTTTTAATATTTTATTGTATGAGTTAATTGCTTTTTTAGTTTTAGTTGCTTTATTGTTATTTATTTTTAAATTATTGTTGATGGTGTCGAATATTATTGAAACATTTTTAAGTTTGACATTTTTGTTAAAAATACCTTCAAAGATATTTGGGGCGATCGTGGGAGCTTTTTATTTTTTCCTGTTAATTTTTATTGGTTTATATATTTATTCATTACCCTTTTTTAATAATGAAATTATGTTAGAATCAAGATTTGCTAAACCTATTTTAACCGAAACACCAATTTTATCGCTTTATACTGAAGATGCTTATCAAATGTTTGATCAATTTGTTTTATTAAAAGAACAATATGTTGCAGATGAAGATGCTACTAAATTTAATTTAGAAGCATTAGATGTTATGTTAAAATATAATTTAGTTGATGTTGAGACAATTGAAGGATTGGTTAGGAAAGAAAAATTAGAAATTGATGGAATAGAAAGAGTTTTAGAAAAATATCGATAGAAAGGAATGATAAAAATGGAATTTGCTGGAAGTGAAAAAGATTTTTTAAATGAGGTTAGTTCAGGCGTGGTTTTAGTTGATTTTTATGCTAGTTGGTGTGGTCCTTGTCGCATGCTTGCACCAGTTCTAGAAGAACTTGCTAATGAGCGAAAAGACATTAAAGTTTTAAAAGTAAATGTTGATGCTAATCAAACTTTAGCACAAGATTATAACGTCATGGGCGTCCCACATTTAGTTTTATTTAAAGACGGTAAACAAGTAGCACAAACTTCAGGTTTTCGACCTAAAGATGCTTTGCTAGCTTGGGTTGATGAAAACTAAGAGGTGTTTTTATGCAAAGATTTTTTGCAAAAGATCAACAAAGTGATTTTTTTATTATTAATGAAGATGATGAATATCAAATAAAAAAAGTTTTACGTTATAAAATAAATACTGAAATTGAAATAGTTTTTGATCAAAAACTATTTTTAGCTGAGATTGTAAGTTTAACACCACTTAAAATCAAAAAAATTAGTCAATTAGAAGAAGAACTACAATTATTAAATGTAACGCTTTTTATTCCTTTTTTAAAGGAAAATAAGATGAGTTTTTTATTACAAAAAGCTACTGAATTAGGAGTTGATAAAATAGGAATTTATCAAGCTGATCGGAGCATGATCAAAAAAACTGATAATTATTTAAAAAAACTAAAACGATATTTAAAAATAGTTAAAGAAGCAAGTGAGCAATCAAAAAGATTAACACTGCCCTTGATTGAGTTTGTTGATCAAGAAACTTTAATTGCTGAATTAGGTCCAAAATTTATTTGTTTGCCACAGGCAAAAATTAATTTTAAAAATCATTTGAAAAAACTTGATGATTATGATAATATTAAATTACTTATTGGACCGGAAGGTGGCTTTTCTTTAAGTGAAGAAGAATTATATTTAGCAAATGGCTTTATACCAATCAATTTAGGAACAAGAATCTTGCGAACAGAAACTGTTCCTTTGTTTTTATTGAGTAGTGTCAATTATCAGAAAATGGAGTGATAATTATGCGTGAACGTTTGGCAGATAATGAAATATTTATGGCTTTAGTTAGAGAAGTTGATTATTATTTTTTAGCTTTACTGGCAACTGCGATATTTTTTAGTATTGTTATTGTTTATTTTTTTTATAAAAGTCGTCACTATCAAAAGGAAACAGCGTCATCAGCTGCAAAAGAACCAGAAAAAACAACAGAATTAGATGATATTATGCAAAAAATGCAACAAACACAAGAAGAAAAAGAAGCAGAACCGGAAAACTTTGAAGATGAACAAGAAGAAGAAGCAATTATAAGTTATCAAGAATTAGTCAATAAACATAAAAAAGATAATTTAAATGCGGTTGAATGTCAAAAAGAAGTTAGTGATTTTTTAAAAAAAGTTAACAAGGAAGAACCTAATTCAAATACAAAGCAAGGTAGTTTTGATTTTATTGATGAAGGGGATTTAGAGTTAGCCGAAAAAAAGAAATTTAAAAATTCCGAAGTTATATCACCAATTTATGGTCGGGTTCAACCATTTGAAGATTCAGCAGTGTCGATTAAAAAAGAAGAAAAGCGTGATTTAGAACAAGAAATTAATAGTTTGTCTGAAAAAGGTGAAAATTTATTAAGAAATTTAAAGGAGTTTCGGGAAAAACTTGACTAAATTTGCGATTAAAAATTTAGGTTGTAAAGTAAATAATTACGAAGCAACATATATAAAAGAATTATTAATTCAAAAGGGGTTTATTAAAACCCCTTTTAATTCTAGTGCAGATATTTATATTATTAATAGTTGTACTGTTACAAAAACGGCTGGTCAAAAAACTATTCAAATGTTGAAAAAAGCAAAAAAACAAAATGATAATGCGATTATTATTGTGGTTGGCTGTTACGTTAATTATGAAGTAAAAAAATTAAAAGAACTAGCTGATATAATCATTGGCAATAATCATAAGAGTGAGATATTTGATTGTATTTTTGAATTTAAAAAAACTAAGAAACCAATTATTTTAATTTCAAAGATGAAAAATTTAGATTATGAAAAAATGTCAATTAAATGTCCAAATCAAAAAAGAGCATTTGTTAAAATTCAAGATGGTTGTGATAACTATTGTTCATATTGTGTAATTCCTTATGTACGGGGGAATGAAAGAAGTCGGGAAGAATTAGAAATAATTAACGAAATTGAAACTTTAATTCAAAATGGTTATCTAGAAATTGTTTTAACAGGCATAAATACCGGTGCGTATGGTAAAGATATTGGTAGTAGTTTTAATCAATTATTAAAACAAATTTTAACAATTCCCAATTTAGAAAGACTTCGTATTTCGTCATTAGAAATAACGGAAATAGATGAAGAGTTTTTAAAAATTTTAAAAAATTATTCTAATTTAGTGAATCATTTACATATTCCTTTGCAATCTGGATCAGATCAGATATTAAAAAAAATGAATCGCAAATATACTAGTAAAGAATATTTTTCTAAAATAAAAGAGATTAAAAGAATTCGCCCTAAATTATTGTTAACAACTGATGTGTTAGTTGGTTTTCCTGGTGAAACAGATGAAGATTTTCAGCAAACTTGTCAATTTATTCAAGAAATTAATTTTTTTCAAGTTCATATTTTTCCGTATTCCGCTTTAAAAAAGACGCCAGCTAGTCAATTTAAATTACAAGTTTCTAGTAATGAAAAAAAAGTAAGAGCTAAAATGTTAAAAGAAATTAGTGAATCTTTATTTTTAAAACATTTGAATAGTTATTTAAACCAAGATGTAAGTGTTATTTTTGAACAAAAAAAAGATAATTATTTAATTGGTCATAGTCAAGAATTTTTACCTGTCAAGGTACTTTACAAAAAGGGATTGTTAAATAAGATAATAAATGTTAAAATAAAGAAGATAGATGGCTTGTATTGTATAGGTCAAATCAGAAATGAGGGATATAATGAGTGATTATGATCGGTTATATCAAAATAGTTTAGGATTTCATGAAATCAAAAGTCGAAATTATAAAAAACCTTCGCGAGCAAAAGTGTGGCAAAAAAGACTTGCAACATTGGCATTAGTAACAGGAATAGTTGCTTCGGCTAATTTGGGCTATGGGGCGTATGAAAGTATCAAAAGTCATCATGAAAAGGTTGAGTTAATGCAAGAGGGTACTCAGCAAATGATTGCGGCTGGTTATCATACCGTTCCAGATCAAAATGGTAATTGGGATTCAAATTATCATTTGTTAAATGAGATAGATTTAATTAATATATATGCTCTAATGGGAGCAGATGAAACTGAAAATGTTTTAAAAGCAAGAGGATTTGAAAGTTGGGATGCATTTTTAGAGAAAGAAGGATATGAAAGTCGTCGCGAATGGCGTGAAACAGAAATTAATGCTAGAAGGAATGAAGGGAAGGTAAAATAAAATGGATATCAAAAAGAATGAAAATAAACTTAATGAATTGTTAAAAGAAGAAAAAATGGAATTAGAAAATATGGCTAAAGAAGCTGAAACTTCAGTTTCTGATGCAAATAAAGAAGCAGTACCGGAACCACCTGCTCCACAAGAGGATAAACAAGTAGCGCCAGAACCCCCAGTTCCGGATATGGATCAGGAAACATCGTCAGAAACGCCTGTCCCGGAAGTGGATAAACAAGAAGTACCAGAACCCCCAGCACCGCAAGAGGATAAACAAGAAGTACCAGAACCCCCAGCACCAAAAACAATTAATGAAGAAGCAGTTGAAGCAGTTTTTGACACTGACAATCAATCAGAAGTAAAAAAGCCTGAAAAACCTAAAGTCAATGATGATGGTGTTGATTATGAAAAAATAAAAGCAGAAATTGATTCGGATTTTGCCGAAGAAGGGATTCCAAGTTCTGATTTACAAGAAGAAATTGTTTTATCAAATAATAAAAGTTATTATATCTTAGATCGGATTACTTATAATAAGGAATTTTATTTATTATTAGTTTGTGCTGAAGATGATGATCATGGAACTTTAATTCAAAAAGAAGTTCTGGAAAACAACCAATTAAAATTAAAACCACTAACAAGTGAAGAAGAATTTCGTGAAGTGTTAAAGCGTTTTTCAGAAAAAAGCATCAGTCCTTAAATAGGACTTTTTTTTGTGCTATAATGAAAAAGGTGGTTAAATGTATATCATAGGCAGTCACATAAAAACAATTTTTTATAATTCAAATAATAATTTTACTGTTGGTTTAATAAAAATATTAGAAACTGATTTTGAATGTTCAGAAAAACAAATAATCTGGACGGGTTTTGCATTACCAATTAATAATCAAACTGAATATAAGTTAATTGGTCAATTAACAACCCACCCAAAGTATGGCTTGCAATTTTCAGCGACCGAATTACAAAAATTAACTCCAAATACTGAGGCAAAATTAAAACAATATTTTGCGAGTGATTTATTTCCAGGAATTGGTGAAGTGATTGCTGAGAAAATTGTTACGCATTTAGGCGATAATGCAATTAACATTATTTTAGAAAATCCCAAAGTGTTAGATAAAATAGAAATAGCAGCTAAAAAAAGACAAATTATTATTGATGTTTTACAAAAAAACATGGCCAGTAATAAAATCATTACTGACTTAATGAATTATGATTTTTCATTAAAAGAAGATTTGCAAATATATAACCATTTTCAGGATAAATCAGCAACATTAATTACTGAAAACATTTATGATATTTACTTTAATTTACCGGAAATAGGCTTTTTAAAAATTGATAATATTGCACTTGCCAATAATTATCAAAGTGATAATCAAAAGAGAATTTCAGCTTTAATAGTTTATTTAATTAAAGAATATGTTTATAAAAGCGGTGATGCTTTTATTGAAAAAGAAAAGTTATTAAATTTGTTAAAAAACCAGTTATTGAATGAATATAATCAAGAAATAATTGCTGGTTGTTTGCAAGATTTGGTAATTAATTTACAGATTATTATTGAACAAGAAAATATTTATTTATTTGAATTTTATGATGCGGAAACTTATATAACTAATTTTTTAAAAAATAAAGAAACAAAAGTCATTATCGATTCATATTTAGAACTAGCTGAAAAACAAAATAAAATAACTTATAACAAAGAACAAAAACAAGCAATTGTAAATGCTTTAAATAATAAAATTTCGTTAATTACTGGGGGACCTGGAGTAGGAAAAAGCACGATTATTGAAGGGATTATTACGACATATCAAAATCTTTATCAATGTGATAGTCAAAAATTACAAAATCAAATAGCTGTTCTAGCTCCAACCGGTCGCGCTAGTAAAAGAATTCGCGAATTAACTAATTTTCCAGCCATGACTATTCATCGGTTTTTAAAATGGCATAAAGAAAAAAATGTTTTTTTAGTAAATGAATATAATAAAAGTCAAGTAAAAATGGTTATTGTTGATGAGGCGAGTATGATCGACTTATTATTATTTGCTAATTTATTAAAAGGTCTTGATGAAAATGTGAGGTTAGTAATTATTGGTGATTATAATCAACTGCCGCCAATAACCCCAGGTCAAGTATTTCGTGACTTAATTAATAGTAGTGTTTTTCCAGTTTGCCGATTATTAGAGATTTATCGACAAGAAAATGATTCTTTTATACCCCAATTAGCACATTATGTTAAAGATGCTGAAATTGGCGAGTGGCTTTTTGCGGACCAAAATGATTATCAGTTTATTGAAGGCAATTCAAATAATTTATTAGAGTTATTAAAAAAATTAATAATTGCAAAAAAATATAAATTTGATGAAATTCAAATTATGGCGCCAATCTATCGGGGGAAAAATGGCATTGATAAAATTAATCAAGAAATGCAAAATGTTTTTAATCCCCCAAAAAATCAAAATGAAATAAAACATCAAAATCATATTTTTCGGGAAGGGGATAAAGTAATTCAATTAAATAATTTGCTAGAAAAAGAAGTTTATAATGGGGATATTGGTGTCATAAAACAAATTATTTCAAATGAAAAAACAGCTAGTGGTAAAAGTGAAATATTAATTGATTTTTATGATAAAACAGTAAAATACCTGCCCAATGAATTACATCATATAAATTTAGCTTATTGTATTTCAATTCATAAATCGCAAGGAAGCGAATTTAAAACAGTTATAATGCCGCTTTGTGCTTCATATCGTTATATGTTATATCGATTATTGATTTATACAGGGATTACTAGGGCGAAAGAAAAATTATATTTGCTGGGTGAAAAAAGGGTGTTTAATCAGGGGATTTTAAATCAAAAAGAAATTAAACGAAAAAGTTTATTAAAGGAGCGGTTAAATAATGAAATTATTAGTCAGTGATTACGATAAAACATTAACTGTTGATATGTTTCAAAACATTGAAAAAATCAAGCATTTTGTGGAGCAAAAAAATTATTTTATAATTGCAACAGGCCGTAATTATGGTTTGTTATTAGAAGAAATAAAAGATTTAAACATTCCCTATCATTATTTAATTTGTAATGACGGGGGGATTGTATTAGATAATCAAAATAATGAATTATTTAGAAACAATATTAATTTAAAAGTAGGGTATGAATTATATAATTTTTTAAAAGAAAAAGATGTTTATAATTTAAGATTAGATAATGGTTATCGCTATTCAAAAAATGATTTTCAAAATCTTAATTCAATTTTGTTTTCAGTAACAGACGAAAAAGAGGCAAAATTAATATTAAAAGAAGCATTAAAGAAATTCCAGGATATTATTGGTTATATTACGCCCAAAAGTGCTGTTTTTTTAGATAAAAATACAGACAAAGCTCGTGCTATTGATTTTTTATTAACAAAAATAAAAGTAACTAAAGATAATATTTATACAATTGGCGATGGCATAAATGACTATCAAATGTTGAAGGAATATAATGGTTTTTATATGGCTGGTGGTAGTCATTTAATTGTCAAAAAAGAAATAAAAAATAAAGCTAGTTCAGTCCATGCTTTGATTGATCAAATAATTTGACTATACCTTTGATTTGTAATAAAATGATTTTATATAGGAGAGTTAAAAATGAAACAATTAGAAATTTTAGTGAACATTTTTACGATTGATGAAGAAGAAGTTAAAGTTTTGCTAATTAAAAAACAAACTGATCCTCATCGGGGCTATTGGATGATTCCTAAAACAAATGCTAGTAATGAACAAACAGTTGATGAAACAGCTGCCGAAGTTTTAGAAAAATTAACCGTTAAAGATACTAAACTTTATCAATATCAAACAATTAGTGATTTAGAGAGAGTTCCGGGTTTAAATATTTTAAGTTTGTCTTATGTTGGTTTTATTGATGTTGTCCGGGTTAAAATAAGTGATGATGAAAGTCCATTTGAAAAAGAATGGTTTTCGGTTAATAAATTACCGAAGATGGCTTATAATCATCAACATATTGTTTTGAATAATTTAGAATTTTTAAAAGAAAAGTTAAAAAAAGCCTCGGTTTTAAATTTGTTTTTTCCTAGTGATTTTTCATTACCAGAGTTACAAAGAGTTTATGAGAGGTTATATAATATCGAAATCGATCGCCGTAATTTTCGTAAAAAATTTATTAATCATGATTTAATTGAAGAAACGAGTTTGAAAAACGAAGATACAAGAGGTCGCCCATCAAAATTATACATGTTTAAAGAAAACTATGAAGATATATATTTATTTTAGGAGGTAAAAAAATGAATAGTGAAATGGTAAAAATTTTAATTAGTTTTTTGGTGTTGGGAGTTTTATTAGTAATAGGAGCACTGGTTGTGTTAAGAACTAATGAAGAAATGGTTGAAGAGGAAGAAAAGGAAGAATTATTTGAAGTAGTTAATTTAGAAATTAATCCGGATGTATCGTTTCTAATTGATGAAGATGAAATAGTTCAAGATTTAATTTTATTAAATGAAGACGCAGTAGTAGCTTATGATGAGGTTGATTTAATTGATGAAACTTTAGTTGATGCAATGGATATTGTTATTGATCAAGCAGTTGATTTAGGATATATTGATGATTTTAGCGATGATAATGTTTTATTTTTTTCGACGTCTTCAGCTGATGATACATTAAAAGACAGAATTAAAGAACGAGTTGTTAAACGTTTGGAAAGACGAAATATTATGGGGGAAATAAGGGAAAGAGAAATTTCGGCTGAAAATGCCCGTGAAAGATTACAAAATCGGTTGTTAGTTTTGGATGAGGAATTAACAGTTGAGGAATTAGCTGAAAAAAACTTGCGGGAATTAGCACAGTTATTAAGAGAAAAAAGAAATGAAATAAGAGAATGGGCGCTTGAAAAATATGAAGTAGAAAATTTGCAAGAATTACGGAAAAATTTACAAAAAGAAGTGCAAATAATTCGTGAATCAGTCCGGGAAAAGATTGAAGAAATTAATGATTTGTCAGCGGAAGAACGACAAAATTATTTAAAAGAAAATCGTGAGCGTTTTGAAGAAGCAATTATGGAGGCACAAGCCGAAGTTGAAGAAACTATAGGTGAAGCGAGAAGAAATTACCGAGAGCGAATAATTTTTGGTGAAGAGGCTAGTGATAATATTTTAAGAGAAGCAAATTATTTATTACAAATTATTAGTCAAGAAATAGATGAAAGATTAACACCGGTTATGCGCCGTGAAATTATGTTAGAAATTCGCGAAAAATTAACAAAAGTATATGATGATGAATATTTAGCAGATTTAGATACATTTCGAAAAAATATTGTTGAAGATATTTTAGAAAATCGGTAAGATAGGATAATTAAAACACTGAAAAGTGTTTTTTTCATGAAAAAAATGTGTTTAGTTAAAATCTTGTCAAAATCTCCAAAAAAATACTTGTCAAAACAAGTAAAGTATTGTATACTTTAATAGTTAATTTAAAAAAGGGCCTGTAGCTCAGTTGGTTAGAGCACACGCTTGATAAGCGTGGGGTCATAGGTTCAAGTCCTATCAGGCCCACCATTTGCCTCAGTAGCTCAGTTGGTTAGAGCACCTGACTGTTAATCAGGGAGTCATAGGTTCGAGTCCTATCTGAGGCGCCATTTTGGTCCGTTGGTGAAGCGGCTTAACACACTGCCCTTTCACGGCAGCATTCAGGGGTTCGAATCCCCTACGGATCACCAAATGAAAATAAACCACTATTAGTGGTTTTTTTTTGACACTTATAACAAAATATGCTATTGCAAATGAAAATTTTGGAAAGGAAAATAGTGATGGAAAAAGAAGTTTTTTCAAAACAACTAGACGAGCTTAAAAAAGAATGGAAAGAAACATTACCAGAGATGAAATATTTTCTTGTTATCTTTCAAGCAGAAAAGTGATGAGAGACTGAAAAAAAATAGCTAGAGATGAAATAAAACATGAAGATCAAACAAGATCTATTACTGATATAAGTATTAAAAAAAACCTTTTTCAAGGTTTATTTTTTTATGGCGGAGCAGGAGGGATTTGAACCCTCGCGTCAGTTACCCGACCTACGCCCTTAGCAGGGGCGCCTCTTCAGCCAACTTGAGTACTGCTCCAAAGGAACAATTATAATTCTAACTGATAATTGTTTATCTGTCAATCAATAATCCCTTTTTTAATAATTCAATGTTATTTTGCATAATTGTTAAGTAATTTTGAGCATTATTTCTTTCATCTTCTAGAATTGTCATTAAACTATGTAATTCAATTAGTTCAAGATTTTCATTTTCTTCAAGCAATTCATGTATTGTTTCATTTTTTTCTAAAAACTTATTAATGTAAATATGACTAACTTCATTATTTTCAATTAATTCTTTTACTTCGTGTAAGTTTTTCTCTAAATTATCATCTTCTACTAAACTAATAATTGAAAAGCCATATTTTTCTAAAAATTTAAAGGTATTATCACCTAAAACTAAAGTTTTATTAGTATCCTGACTTAATTTTCTTAAATCAGCATTTAAACTAGAAACAGCTAAACGTAATTCTTGATGATTCTCTCGAATCTCATTTTGTAAATAATGATTATCAATTAATTCAACTAAATCTTCTTTAATATTTTTAATAATTTTTAAATAATTAGCAGGATCTAACCAAGCTTCTTCTTGATGATAGGTAACATCAATTGTTCTGGTCGCATCAATAATTCGAAAATCATTATTATGTCTATACATGGGAATAGCATACTCTCTTTCTTTTGAAAGACCATTAAAGATAAATAAATCAGCTTCACTATAATCTTCAATTTGTTTTTCAGTTAATGTATACTCTTCAACATCAACTTCATCAGGATAAATACTTCGGACATTACTATTATGTCCGTAAAGAGTGCGTGTTGCAAACTCAATTGGATAAACACTAGTGTAAATATCAAGTTCATATCTTGTTTCAGGATTTAGACAACCACTGATAATAAAAAGTAAAGCAAGTGTTAATAATTTTTTCATTTTTTTTCCTCCTTGATTACCGGATCAAAACCACTAGTTCCAAAAGGATTACATTTTAAAATTCTTTTGAAGGTTAAAAAACTTCCTTTGAGGCTTCCATAGTGTTCGATTGCTTCAATTCCATAGTTTGAACAAGTTGGAATGTGTCGGCACTGATAATGGAAATTACCCGGTATTTTTTGATAAAATTTAATCATTTTAATTAATGTTTTTTGCAAAATAATCACCTCACTAATTATACTAAAAATATTTATTAAAGTAAAATACTATTTGACATCTTTAAAATATTAGTGTATAAAATAAAAAGATTAAGGAAGTGGTCAAATGCCAAATAAATTAGTGATTGTGGAATCACCAGCAAAATCAAAAACAATTGAAAAGTTTTTGGGAAAAGATTATCAAGTTTTATCAAGTAAAGGACATGTTCGTGATTTAGCAACCAAGGGAGATTATGGCTTTGGGGTGGAGATTGAAAATAATTTCAAACCACATTATGTGGTTGTTCCAGGAAAACAAAAAGTTTTAACTGAATTAAAAAAAGAAGCTAAAAAAGCGGATCAAGTTATTATTGCGACTGACCCGGATCGTGAAGGAGAAGCTATTGGTTGGCATCTAATTGATGCGATTGAACTAGAAGATGAAAAAACAAAACGGGTTGTTTTCAATGAAATAACTAAAACAGCGATTCAATCAGCGATTAAAAATCCGCGAGGTTTAGATCAAAATTTAGTTAATTCTCAAGAAGCAAGACGCATTTTAGATCGAATTATTGGTTTCCGGTTAAGTAAATTAATGCAGGCCAAAACAGCGGGCAAGAGTGCTGGACGAGTCCAAAGTGTTGCTTTAAAATTAATTGTTGATCGCGAACGTGAAATTGAAAAATTTAAACCAGAAGAATATTGGCATATTATTGCACAATTTACTGATTTTAAAGCAGAATTAATTAAATATAAAGATAAAAAGGTAAAAATTACCAACGAAAACGAAGCTGATGAAATATTAAATAGTTTAAAAAAATCATTTACAATTAGTGATGTTAAAGAAACAGTTAAAAAGAAAAAAGCTAAAATGCCCTTAACAACGAGTACTTTTCAGCAAATGGCTTCTTATAAATTAGGCATGAATTCTAAAAAATCAATGATGATTGCTCAAAAACTATATGAGGGTGTTGATATTGGTAGTGAAACTGAAGGTTTAATTACTTATATGCGAACTGATTCAACTAGACTTGCTAATGATTTTGTTAAAGAAACATTTAAGAAAATTGAAAATAAATATGGTTCTGATTATGTTGGAATTGCTAGAGTGCCAAAATCAAAAGGAAAAATTCAAGATGCTCACGAAGCCATCAGACCAACAAGTATTAATCATGATCCAGAAAAAATTAAATCTTATTTAACACCGGACGAATATAAGGTTTATAAATTAATTTATGCTAGTGCGATGGCATCTTTAATGGCTGATGCAAAATTAAAAAGCACCAGCGTTTTATTAGATAACAATGATTATCAATTTAAAGCCAATGGTTCAGTATTACAGTTTAAGGGGTATTTGGTGGTGTATGAAGATTATGAAGATAGTAAAGATGTCTTATTACCCGATTTTGCCAATTATAAATCAAAAGTTATTACGGCTAATGAAATCAATAAAGAGCAACATTTTACTAAGCCACCAGCTCGTTATACCGAAGCTAAACTAATTAAAGAAATGGAAGAATTGGGAATTGGTCGCCCATCAACATATACTAAAACTATGGAAACCTTAAAAAATCGCGCTTATGTTGAAATAAAAGAAAAACGTTTTCATCCAACCGAAGTTGGTTTTGAAATCTCTGATAAATTACAGCAAACATTTAGTAATATTATTAATGTTAAGTATACAGCTAAAATGGAAGAAGACTTAGATAAAATAGCGATGGGAGAAGTTGTTTGGCACCAATTATTACAAAATTTTTATGATGACTTCATGCCCTTAGTAACTGAAGCATTTGATAATTTAGAAAAAAAAGAACCAGAAAAAGCCGATAAAAAATGTCCGGAATGTGATCATGATTTAGTTTATCGTAATGGCAAATTTGGTAAATTTATTGGTTGTAGTAATTTTCCCAAGTGTAAATATATTGAAAATGATAAAGCAAATGAAATATGTGATTGTCCAAATTGTGATGGGATGATTGTGATAAAAAAATCAAAAAAAGGTCGCGAGTTTTATGGTTGTAATAAGTTTCCGAAATGTAAAACAGCTTATTGGGATCGACCGATTGGCGAAAAATGTCCTGATTGTCAAAAAATGTTAGTTGAAAAAAATAAAAAAATCAAATGTAGTGAATGTGAATATCAAAAATAATTTGTTTTAAAAACTAATTTTTGCTACAATAGGAAAACGAGGAGGGATATGATGAAAAAAGTAAAACGTTATCAATTAGTTGTTAATCAACGTGAGAAAAAAGTTAATATTCTTGAAGATAAAGATTTTTTAGCAACCATTGATTTATACACCATGCCCTACCAAAATGAAAAAGATTTTTTATACCATCATCAAGATTTTTTAAAAACTAATGGCATAACCGATTTAAAAAATTGTTCAGTTAGTGTTGAATATAATCAAAATAAGAAAGTTCAAGCATTAGATCCAGCATTTGAAGAAGAAAAATATTTACGACAATTTGCAGAAGGTTCTGATTCAATTTTAAATGATGAAGAAAAAGAACGTTTTAGTGATCAAGTTTTAGCAAAAATAGGCGATGGCGTTCAAGCTAGAATTTTACTTGATCGTGAAGTTTTTGATGAGCATATACACAAAAATGTTCATGATTATTTGTATTATAATAATAAATATTGTTTGACTTTTATAAAAAAAGGTTTAACATATTATAAAACCGCAAGAAGATTTTTAACTGAAATAAAAAAACAAGAAAAAATTAGTGGTCGAACTTTATTTGAATACCCCTTTAAAGAATATGAAGAAGATTTAGAAAAACCATATGTCACCCAAGATCAAGCGAGCATTTTTGATCTAGGTGTTGAAGAACCAAAAGTAATAAAACATCATAATAGGAGGTTGTTTTAATGGAAAAAACTTATGTAATGTTAAAACCAGAGGCTTTAAAAAGAAATATCGTTGGTGATATTATTAGTCGAATTGAGAGAAAAGGATTAAAAATTTTAGAAATGAAAACAATGCAGCTAGATGAAACAATAATTCGGGAACATTATGCTCATATTGTTGACAAACCTTTTTTTCCTGAGATACTTGCAAATATGACATCAGGGCCAGTTTTAGCAATGATTGTTGCTGGGGAAAATGCGGTTGAAGCAATGATGATCTTATGCGGGCCAACACAATGGAATGAATGTCAACCTGGAACCATTCGTGGTGATTATGTGACTAGTACGGGCTTTAATGTTATTCATCGAGCGGATAGTATTGAAACGGCTCAAGCTGAAATAAAAAGATTTTTTAACACTAATTAGTGTTTTTTTTCTTTTTTTTTGCTATAATTAACAGATAAGGAGTGAGCGTATGCGAATTAAAAATAGTTTTTTTTATACTTATAAAGAGGATATAAAAAATGAGGAATCAACTAGTGGAAAATTACTAGTTAAAAGTGGCATGGTTAAAAAGGTTGGTAGTGGGGTTTATGCTTATCATCCATTGGGATTTCGAGTAATTAAAAAAATAGAACAAATTATTCGGGAAGAAATGGATCAAGCAGGAGCTTTTGAATTGATAATGCCCTCGCTAATTCCGGAAGATTATTATCAAAAAACTAATCGGGTTGCAGCTTTTGGGAAAGACTTATTTCGTTTGAAAGATCGTCATTTAAGAAATTATTTATTAGGACCTACCCATGAGGAGTTATTTGCTTTTTCTGGGAAAGAAGCAATTAAATCATACCAAGATTTGCCATTTAATATTTATCAGATAGCTCGCAAATATCGTGATGAACCACGTCCCCGTTATGGTTTAATTCGAATTCGCGAATTTTTTATGAAAGATGCTTATAGTTTTGATGTTGATTTAAAAGGTTTAGATGTTAGTTATCAAAAAATGTATGATGCTTATTGTAAGGTATTTGATCGAATTGGTTTAGATTATAAAATTGTGTTGGCTGATACGGGAACAATGGGGGGATTATTATCGGAAGAATATCAAGCAATTACTGATATTGGTGAAGATTTGCTTGTTTTATGTCATAGTTGTGGCTTTGCTTCAAATACTGATATTTGTTTCTGTCCAGATCAAATAATTGAAAATGAAGCTTCTAAAAAATTAGAAAAAGTTCACACCCCAAATGCGGCAACAATTGAAGAAGTAACTAATATGATGAATCTACCTAACACAAGTTTTGTAAAAACATTACTTTATCAAGCAAATGATAATTTTTATGCTTGTTTAGTTCGGGGAAATCGTGATGTTAATGAAACAAAAGTTTTAAAGTTATTAGGTTTACCAGAAATGGAATTAGCTTCTTTTAG
The DNA here is from genome assembly GCA_003560455.1 of Mollicutes bacterium. Classification (GTDB taxonomy): domain Bacteria; phylum Bacillota_I; class Bacilli_A; order RF39; family UBA660; genus CSSED10-109M. Next base: position 5,741 of record PWIL01000084.1, on the reverse strand, counting down.
TGATGTGGAACGTTTAACAAGTGCTAAAGTGGGCTATGCAGGGCCGGTTGGTCTTGATATTCCTATTATTGTTGATACCGAGGTTTTAAAGATGAGTAATTTTGTTGTCGGTGCAAATGAAACTGAATATCATTATAAAAATGCTAATATTGATGATTTTAAGGTTTTTAAATCAGGTGATATTAAAAATATTACACCAGAAGACAATTGTCCAAAATGTGGGGCAAAAATTGAATTTAAAAAAGGGATTGAAGTTGGGAATTTATTTAAATTAGGTGATAAATATGCCAAAAACTTAGATGTTACTTTTTTAGACCATAATAATCAATTACATTATCCACAGATGGGCAGTTATGGCATTGGACTTGAACGAACAATGGTTAGTGTGATTGAACAAAGTCATGATGAAAAGGGAATTATCTGGCCGATGAATATTGCACCTTATCAAGTAGCTTTAGTATTAATTAATGGTCAAGATCAAGAACAAGTAAAATTGAGTGAAGAAGTTTATCAAACTTTATTAGAAAATAAAATTGAAGTTATTTTTGATGATCGCGATGAGCGACCAGGCGTTAAGTTTAATGATATAGAATTAATTGGGATTCCACTACGAATTGTTGTTGGTAAAAAGGCTAGTGATAGGGTAGTTGAATTAAAAAGTCGCACTGGTGATATTGATTTAGAAGTAAATTTTGCTGATTTAGTCGAAAAAGTCAATCAAATAATTCAAGACAAATTATAAAGGAAATAATTGGTAAAGATAATATATTGTCTTAGGTGATAAGATGTATAAAATAAAAGATTTGCCGTTTGATGAAAGACCAAAGGAGCGCTTAATAAAATTAGGTGCTTCTTTTTTAGCGGATGAAGAATTATTAGCAATTATTTTAAAAACTGGAACCAAAGAATATTCAGTTAAAATTTTAGCCTCAAAATTGTTGATTGAATTAGGGGGAATTAATAATTTAGAACAAACAAATTTAGTTAAATTACAAAAAATCAAAGGAATTGGCCAAACAAAAGCAGTCACAATTATGGCGGTAATTGAATTAGCCAAAAGAATGCATCAAAAACAGCGCTTTTTGTTACAAGAAAAAATAACTAATTCACAAATGGTTTATGATTATTTTTGTGATAAAATTGGTAATTTAAAACAAGAACATTTTTTTTGTTTATATTTAGATAGTCAAAAAAAAGTAATTCATGAAAAAAAGTTATTTATTGGCACAATTAATAAAAGCTTAGTTCACCCCAGAGAAATTTTTAAAGAAGCTTTTTTAGTCAGCGCTTTTTCAATTATTTGTGTTCATAATCATCCGAGCGGTGATTTAAAACCATCAACAGCAGACCTTGATTTTACTAAAGATTTAAAAAAAATGGGTGATTTGTTTGGGATTGGCGTTGATGATCATATCATTGTTAGTAAAAATGGTTTTTTTAGCTTTTTTGATAACAATCTTTTTTAATTAGTAAAAATGTATTATAATAAAATTAGGTGGTTGAATGTTTAAAAAAAAGAAAAATCCGCGTTGGTTGTTGTTTATTGCTGTTTTTGTATTTTTAATTTTGTTAGTAAATTATAATCGTAGTTTATCTTTTTTTGAAAAAGTTTTAAAAGATTCGGCTTTATTTAGTTATGAAATAGCTTCGGTGCCAATTCGCTTTTTTGATCAAAAAGAGCGTTATCAAGATCCTAAATTAAAAGCAAGAAATGATGAGTTAGAATATCAATTAAAAAAAATAAATCAACAGATTAATTTAGAACTTGATTTTATTAATCAAGATTTAATACCAGCTTATGTATTAAATAGGCGATTAGATATTTGGTTTGATTATTTAACGATTAATAAAGGGGAAGTAGATGGAATAATGGTAGGTGATGTGGTGCTTGTTGATGCTTCGTTAGTTGGTATTATTCAAGAAATAAGTTATTTAACTAGCGAAGTACAGTTAATAACTAGTGCCGATTATTTAGCTAAAATATCCGTTAAGGGTATGGTTGATGATAGTTATGAATATGGAGTTTTAGCAAAATATGATAATGAAAATGATTTGTTTCTATTAGAGGGTTTTACCTTTGATTTTGAAAAGAAAACTTTAATTACAACAACCGGTTTAACGCCTAATTTTCCACCGGGATTAATAATTGGTGAAGTGGTTAATGTTGGGGAAGATAATTTTGGTTTAGCCAAGATAATTGAAGCAGAGCCAATTGTCAATTTTGATCAGATTCGTTATGTAACGGTTATAAGTGGGGCGGAATAAAATGATTTATGTAATTACTGGTTTAAGTTTTTTCTTGCAAAACATTTTCTCTTTATATTTAAATTATTCGCCTTTTTTTAATTTATTTGTAATTTGTACTTTGGTATTTATTTATCCTCTTTTTCAAAACAATAATCATAATTATTGGCGTTATTGTCTGATTGTGGGATTATTTTATGATGTTATTTTGACAAACTCACTTTTTTTTAATACAATTATATTTGTTATTCTAGGGATGATAGTTAGCAAAATCAATGTTTATTTTGTCAACAATATGTATAGTACGATTTTCATGACAATGTTTATAATATTTAGCTATTTAGCTATTACGTATAGCATTTTGGTAATAGCGGGTCAATTAGAATTTGAAATTTTGCAGTTTTTGGGGAAATTTTATGATACAATTTTATTGAACATAGTTTATAGTGGTTTATTTTTTATGATTGTTGAAAAATTAAGTCAAAAATATCGCATCTTAAAGATGAATTAGGGGTGGAGAAATGGAAAATACTTTAAAAAACCGAAAATTTATTGGTTTAATTGTTTTATTGATCATTGTTGGTGGCGTTATTGTTTTTGAAGAACAGCGTCGTTTTTCCGATGAAGAAGAAGTAGTCGAAGAAATTGAAGAAGAAGAAATAGAGGAACCAAAGCTGCAGATTATTGATCAAGATAGTAATCGAAGAGCACTAGCGGTGATGATTAATAATCATCCACGAACAATTCCTCATCATGCTGGTATACAAGATGCCTTTATTGTTTATGAAATCATTGTTGAAGGTAGTTTTACAAGATTAATGGCTTTGTATCGGGAACAAGCAACACCACGAATTGGTTCGTTAAGAAGTGCCCGCCATTATTTTCTAGATTATGCATTAGAACATGATGCTGTTTTTATCCACTTTGGTGGCAGTCCACAATCTTATACCGACATTCGTAGTTTAGGGGTTAATAATTTAGATTTTATGTCCAGGTCTGCTTTTTTTCGCGATAATTCTTTAAATGTTGCTCTAGAACATCGAGCATATTCAAGAATGGAATTAATTTATGAAGAATTGACTAAAATGAATATGCGTTTAACTAGTGATAATCAATATTTAAATTATCAGATAGAGCCAGTTGTTTTAACTGGTGAAAATGTGTTTAATGCTGATCAGATTGAAATTGTTTATAGTCGCAGTAATCGGGTTGGTTATCAATATCATGATGGCGTTTATTATCGTTTTTACAATGGTAACAAACATAGTGATGCAGTTAGTAAAGAACAATATAATTTTAAGAATTTATTAATTAAAGAAGTCAGAAATTATTTAATGGGATCAGGGGGGCGACAAGAGTTAGATACCGTTGGTAGTGGTAAGGGTTATTTTTTAACTGATGGTAAAGCTAAACCGATAACTTGGACAAAAGAGAGTCGTTCGAGTAAAACAGTTTATCGTTATGAAAGTGGTGAAGAAGTGGCATTTAATGATGGAAATACAATGATTAATGTAGTTCCGGTAAATACAACGGTAAATATTACTGGTGAAGTAAATGACAATGAAGAAGAAAATGAGGTTTAAAAAAAAATAAATTTGTGCTATAATGACATAGAAAAAGGAGTGTTATCATGAATTTTGCTAAGCAAGACAAAGAGTTTTTGCAAATCACTGATGATATTATAAGCAATCCTTCTTTCGCGAAATTAAAGGAATTAAGCCATCATGGCATTAATCGATATGATCATTCGTTATCAGTTGCTTATATATCATATAAAATTGCAAAGAAATTAAATTTAAATTATTACCAAACGGCAAGAGGTGGTCTTTTGCATGATTTTTTTGATACTAATTATCAATTAGGTTTTTGGGGCAGATTTCAGTCAATTGTTCGGCATCCCGAAATTGCAGTTAAAAACTCGCAAATTTTATTTGGTTTAAAAAGAAAAGAAAAAGATATTATTCAATCGCATATGTTTCCGTTTGGGACTAGAATACCACAATATTTAGAAAGCTGGTTAGTTATTTTAGTTGATAAAACAATTTCTGTTTGGGAAGTTAGTTATGTAACTGTTTATAAAATGAATTATGCGAGTGGGATGTTAAAGTTGTTTTTATTAAATTTATTACGTTAGTAATAATTTTTTTGTCCTCGTAGCTCAGCAGGATAGAGCAATCCCCTCCTAAGGGATAGATATGGGTTCGAGTCCTGTCGAGGACGCCATGTTTTGCCGCAATGGTATAATGGTATTACGAGGCCATGGTAAGGCTTTAATCCGTGTTCGATTCACGGTTGCGGCACCATTTTTAAAATATTAATTTATAATTGGTATTTTTTTTTTTTTGTGATAAAATAGTATTAGATACGGTATGAGAGAATTGAGGGATGGAAAATGAAAAATCGCGGTCTACGAGAATTTATAATTGTTTTTATTGCTTTAATAATAATTGTTTTAGTGATTATTCCTTTAATTTTTAATTTTATTAGTGATACAGAACAAGCAGGTTTACAATTTTTTGTAAGCTAATAATGTTTTTAAGATTGAATATGAGGTGTAAATAATGCAAAAAGGTTTAACTTTAATTGAATTATTGGGGGTAATAGTTGTTTTAGGTTTTATTTTTTTAATTGCGATGCCGATAGTTTTAAATTATGTTAATGAAAGTCGAAAAGCTAGTTTTGAATTAAGTATGAGTAGTTTAGTTAGGACTGCTGAAAATGAATGTTTGCGAAGAAGAGCTGAAAGAGATCGAGAAGCAGTTGTTTATAGTTTTGAAGATGGTCATCAAAGTGTCAGTCCCGAAAAAGAAAAATTACAATTTTCTGGTCGTGCTCCAACAAGTGGTAGTATCTTTACTAATGAACATTGTGAAATAGCTATCGCTGTACACGATGAAAGTTGGTGTGCAATTAAGGAATATGGCGATAATGAAATTGTTTTTATTGAGTATGAAGAAGGAGAATGTTATCTACCACCTAGCACTCCTGAAGAATTTGTTGCAGCGGGTTATATTCCAATATCAACACCTGATGAATTAAATAATATTCGTCATGGTACAGAAAATACTTTTGGTAGTGGAACAGAATGGGAAGGAACTTATACTGGCGGATTAGATAAAAAATATTTTCAAACTAATGATATAGATTTAGATGTAGCGCCATATAATGCGGGAAATGGATGGGAACCACTTGGTCGAGAAAATGAAGAAGATTTTACAGGTATTTATTGTGGTTTAAATTATTCAATTGAGAATTTATTTATTGAATATTTAAATGTTGACTGGGATGAAGATATAGAATTGGGTTTGTTTTATAAAATAGGACCTTCAGGGATAGTTCGCGATTTGAATTTAGACAATATATATATTCATGCAACCTTTTATGTTGGTGGTTTAAGTACCGAAAATTATGGTTTAATTGAAAATGTTAATTTATCGGGAACGATTACTCTTATCGGAAATGGTGGCGGCTATGTTGGTGGTTTAGTATATTTAAAT
>PWIL01000140.1 GCA_003560455.1 Mollicutes bacterium | reverse complement strand
ATTTACGGCATCTTATCAATTTTGCCCGATACTGGTGAAAGTATTTATGGTGGACGCTTAGAAGGAATTGAGGAACATACTATTAGTGATGAAGATTTTGATTTAGTAACAGATTTAATTAAAGAAAATGAATTTGTTCTCGATGTTAATCATAATATTCAAGGAAAAATAATTAATTATCTTGTTTATTTAGAACCAGAAACAGATGTTGTATTAGCAAAAGCTTTAGCTGATATTTTATTGGAAAACTTTTCTGATGAACAAAAAAGTTTTTTTGATATGCAAATTTTTTTAATTGTTGAAGAAGAAGTTATAGAAGAAGAAGAAATAGAAGATGATATGGATGAAATAATAGAAGAAGAAGAAATTATTGATGAAGGTGAAGAGATAGTTGAAGAAGAGATAAGAATATATCCTAAAATAGGATATAAACATCGTACATCAGTTAATTTTGTTTGGACAAATTAAGGGAGGCATTTTAAAATAATGAAAATTTTAAAAAGATTATTAGTTTTAGTTTTATTAATAGTGTTAGCAGGAGGAGTTTATTATTTTTTCTTTTTGCCGGATACTGAAAAAGAATTAACTTTAACAGAAAGACGCTGGATTGAAGAAAATAAAAATACTGTTATTGATATTGGAATTTTAAATAATATTCCTGTTTTTTCGGCTTCAAGTGAGGCATTAATATTTTCTTTTTTAAATGCGCTTGAAGAAGAAACGGAATTAGCCTTTAATAAAGTTCCTTTTTCACTTGAAAGCGAGAGTAATGAAAATTATGCATTTAAAATAAAAGAAGAAAAAGCGGAAAATGATATTTTGTTATATGTTGATAATTATGTGTTGTTAAAAAAACAAGATCTTAATTATTTAGAATTGTCAGAAATTCCGGATATAAAAATTGGTGTTTTTCGGGATGATTTAGAAAGAGTTTCTTTTTACTTGGGTGATGATTTTGAATATGTAACTTTTTCTAATTATGAAAATTTATTTACTGATGAAGAAGAGGAATTAGACGCGATTGTAGTACCCAAACTACAATTTTTACCTAAAATTATTGAATCGCCGTATCAGATTGTTTATAATATCACCGATTTAAAAACAAATTATGTTTTAGAATTGAAAGGTGAAGAAGTACTGAATGATATTATTGGAAAATATTATCAAATATGGGTGTCTGATAATTATGATCGAAAATTTAGCGAACGATTTAATGAAATTTATTTTTCTAGTAATAATATTCATGAAAAGGATCGCAATGATTTTCGGGGCAAGAGATATTATTTTGGTTTTGTAAATCAAGTTCCTTATAATTTAAAAACTGAAGAAGAAGTTCGAGGAATTAATTTGCCATTTTTAAATAATTTTATGGAAATAACCGGAATTGAAATTCGTTTTATTGCATATGATGATTACGATAGTTTATTAGCTGGTTTTAATAATGGGGATTTTGATTTTTTCATGAATAATCAACTTGAAAACTATGAAGTAAGTGTGATGGGTAGTCGCGGTGTTTATGATAATCGTTATTTAGTTGTTTCAATAGATTGTCAGAATTATAATATTAATTCATTAAGATCATTAAAAAATTATGATATTGGTATTTTACCTAATCCATATTTAGAAAATTTATTAACTCAAAAAGAACTTGAATATCAAATTGTTGAATTAGATAACATAACGCGAACCCCCTTAATAATTGATGAGCATAGTTTTAATTTTTATCGGCAAAGTCATTTTGACAATTATAAAATTAATTATGTTTTAGAAGAAAAAAGTCGTAATTTTTTCATATTTAAAAATACGGTGGACAATCGTGTTTTTGCGAATTACTTTGATTTTTATTTAAGTTTTGTTAATAAAGAAAGATTAACAAATCGTGGTTTTTTAGAAAGTAAAGAATTTTATCAATTAGTTGATTATCGACAAGTAGTATTAATTGTCGGAATTGTTTTGGGTAGCTTAGGCTTTTTATATTTAACCACGCGTTTTATTATTTATAAGGGCAAGCAAGGTGGTGTTAATTCAAAAGAATATAAATTAAAATATATTGATGATTTAACATCATTGAAAAATCGTAGCTATTTAAATGATAATCTTGAAAAATGGGATAATAGTGAAGCTTATCCACAAGCAATTTTAATTATTGATTTAAATAATATTGCCTATATTAATGATAATTATGGCCATGCTGAAGGTGATAGTGTAATTAAAGAAGCAGCTAATATTTTAATTCGTAATCAAGAAGAAAATAGTGAAGTGATTCGGACAAGCGGTAATGAATTTTTAGTATATATGGTTGGTTATGAAGGTAAAAAAGTCGAAGCATATGTTAAAAGATTACAAAAAGAATTTAAAAATTTAAGTCATGAATTTGGCGCGACTATTGGTTTTAGTATGATTGAAGATGAAATTAAAACAGTTGATGATGCAATTAATGAAGCAACAATTGATATGCGCAATAAAAAGGTGTTAGAATGATTAACTTTATTTCTAAAGTTAAAGATAATTTAAAAGAATTATTGGCTTTAATAAAAAGACCGGAAATGGCCATTTTACCAGCCCATTTGGCCTTTTTTTTAGTTTTATCAATTGTTCCTTTGTTTTTAATTATTATTTTAACGGCAGCTAGTTATTTTGGTCAAGGTGAAGTAGTTGTTAATTTTATTGAAAATACTTTTCCAGCGGATGTGCAAGAAGTAATCATGGCGACAATAACGCGTAGTCGCTTTGATATTAATACAACATTATTTGTTTTAATTAGTATATTTGTCGCATCTGGTGGCTTGTATTCAGTTATTGTAACAGCTAACGCATTATATGATAATTATCAAAATAATCCGGTTATTCGCAGAATAAAAGCAATTTTTTTAACGATAATTTTATTAATTGCCTTTTATTTTATTTTAATTGTAATGGCATTTGGAAATAGTATAATGGCGATTGTTGTTAATTATATTGATAATCAAAGTTTTTTAGATTATTTAAATATGATCTTTATAATTGTTCGTTGGCCGTTTGCTTTTTTATATTTGTTGATTGTTATTAATTTAATTTACACGATTGCACCAGATAATAATATTAAAATAAAATCAACATTTTGGGGGGCGTTATTTACAACTATTTGTTGGATTATTGTAACCGTTATATATTCATTTTGGGTTGATAATTTTGCTAGTTATGATTTGATATATGGTAGTTTATCAACAATTATTGTGATGATGATGTGGATTTATTTATTAGCCTATTTTTTAGTTTTAGGTTTAGCCATTAATGCGACTATTTATTTTAAAAAGATAACGCGAGGTGATAAAAATGTTAAGCAAAGTAATTGATTTTTCTGAAAAAATTAAAATTTATTTTCGGACAAATATTATTTTTACTGTTTTTGTTATTGCAAATGTTCTTAATGCTTGGCTATTGAGATATTTTACGGTGGGCAATGTGTATGATGGTTGGCCATTAATTGCTGATTTGGCCATTGTGTTAATTGTTGGCTCTTTTGGCTATTTTTTTAAAGCCCAAAATCAATTTAAATATTTTTTATTTTTTACAATTTTATTTTCAATATTAGCCCTAGTTAATTCAATGTATTATCGTAATTTTAATTCATTTGCATCGCTGTCTTTATTAGCTACTTCGACCCAATTAATTGGTGTTGCTGATGCGATTGTTTTTGATGTAATGCATTTGCGTGATTTTTCTTTAATTTGGCCAGTTATCGCCATGATTTTTTTAAATAAAAATTTGCAAAAAGTTAATTATCATCAAACAGCTGAAAAATTTGAAATTAAAAAATTAAGATTTGGTGGCAGTCTAATAGTTGGTTTAGTTTTGCTCTTTTTGTTTATTTCTTCTTTGTCGGGAGTAGATATTAGTCGTTTAGGTAAGCAATGGAATCGCGAATTTATTGTAACGCGATATGGTTTATATATATATCATGGCAATGACTTAGTTAGTAGCCTCCAGCCCAGGTTTACAAATTTATTTGGTTTTGATGAGGCAAGTAAATTATTTAAAGAATATTTTAGTGAACGAGATACTGAACCTGCAGTTAATGAATATACAAATATATTTGAGGGAATGAATTTAATTAGTATTCATGCTGAAAGTTTTCAAAGTTTTGTCATGGATTTAGAATTTAATGGTCAGGAATTAACGCCGCATATTAATCGATTAGCTGAAGAAGGTTTGTTTTTTAGCAATTTTTATGCCCAAGATGCGGTTGGAACAAGTAGTGATAGTGAGTTTACATTAAATACTTCTTTAATGCCAGTTAATAGTGGTACAGTAGCGATAAATTATTTTGATCGTGAATATATTTCGATTCCGAAATTATTAGGTGAAAAAGGTTATCATTCGTTTAGTATGCACGCTAATAATGGAACTTATTGGAATCGGAGTGTTTTACACCCTTCATTAGGCTATGATTATTTTTATTATTATGATAAAGATTTTGAATTAGATGAAATAATTCAATTAGGTTTAAGTGATAAATCATTTTTCAGGCAAGCAGTGCCAATTATTGAAGAAATTAATGAACGGGAAGAAAATTTTTATGGGACTTTAGTTACATTGACAAATCATACTCCTTTCCGTGATATTGTTGATCAAGGAATTGTTGATTTTGATTTTTCAATGTTGTATACTTATTTTGATGAAGAATTAGAAGAAGAAGTGGAAGCAAGAGCGCCTTATGTTGAAGGAACTAGGATGGGTAATTACTTGACTTCGATTCATTATGCTGATGCTGCAATGGGGTTATTTATGGAATTATTAGAAGAAACTGATATTTTAGATAATACCGTAATTATGATTTATGGTGATCATGATGCTAAGTTAAGAAGAGGCGATTATCATCAATTGTTTAATTATGATCCAATCCATGATACAATATTAGATGAGGAAGAAGAAAATTTTATTGAATTTGATTTTTATAAGCGGGAAATATATAAATCAGTACCATTAGTTATTTGGACAAAAAATGAAAAAGTTCAAGGTGAAATTGATAAAGTAATGGGAATGTATGATATTATGCCAACATTGGGCAATATGTTTGGTTTTCATAATTCATATGCATTAGGTAATGATATTTTTAGTGTTGAGGAAAATGTAGTTGTTTTTCCATCGGGTAATTGGTTAACAAATGAAATATATTATAATACGCAAAGAAGTGAAGCAAAATTACTTGATCCAGAAGAATTTGTCAAAGTTGAAACAATTGAGTATTATGAAAAGTATGCTGATGATTTGTTGTCAGTTTCACGCGCTATTATTATTCATGATTTATTATCAAAATTGGAAGATTTGAAAGGAGAATAATAAATGAAAAAAGGATTATTAATCGCTGGAGTTTTTATTTTGATTACTTTAATAGTATTTATAACATATTTTGTTTTAAACTTATCAGAAGATACTGAAAAACAAATCATTGATGAATGGGAAGGATATGTGTTACTAGAGAATGCTAGTGAATATGAGCAAGAATTATTTTCGCTTTTAAAGGAGGAAAAAGAACTTGAGGGACAAGCCGAGTTATTTGTAAAACTATTTTTGGCAAATTTTTATTCATTACAATTGGCAAGTAGTAAAAATGATGTGCGGGGAGTACAGTTTGTTTACGAACCGTTTCAAGAAAGTTTACGTAAACAAGCACGGGAATTTGTTTATGCGCAAGTTGAAAATAATTTTTTTGGTTGTCGTAAACAAAATTTAAATTTAGTTAAACAAGTGGAGGTAGTTCTAATAGAGACTAGTTCTTTTACAATTGAAGAAAGCAATATTGAATTTGATTCTTTTATAGTTAAGGGGCAGATTCATTATGAAGTTGACCCGGGTTATTTTAAAGATTTTGAAGTTGAAATAATTGATAATGATGGACGCTTAGAAATTGTTGCCATGGATTCTTTTATATCAAATTAAAATGTCGTTTTAGACATTTTCTTATTTTAGGGTGATAAAATGAAAAAATATCTTTTTTTAATTTTCTTTGTTTTTTTAATAGGTTGTCGTTCTGAACAAGTGGTTAGTGAAAAAACTATTTTTGTTATGGATACTTTTGTTAATATTAAAATTTATAGTGATCAAGAAGAAAAAGCTGTTTTAAATGAAATAGAAGAGTTGTTTGCTTATTATCATCAATTAACAGATCGTTATGAGTCGGTTGATAATATGGTTAATGTTTATAGTATTAATAATATGGATGAAGAATATTTGATAATTGATGAAGAGTTGGTTTCTTTAATTAATTATGGATTAGATTTTTATGTAAAATCTGAAGGGTTATTTGATATTGGAATGGGAAATTTGATTGATGTTTGGAAAAAGCATATTCAAGAGGGGGAAGGTCTTCCTAAACAAGAGGATTTAAATCAAATTGAAAAATCTGAAATTATAATAAAAGATAATAAAATTTATCAAGGTGTTAATCTTGATTTGGGGGCGTTGGCGAAAGGTTATGCACTGTCAAAAGTGGAAGAATTATTAAAAGAAAGAGAAATTGATCAATATATTATTAATGCTGGTGGTCAGGTGTTGGTTGGTGAACGATATCGTGATGTGCCTTATAATATTGGCGTGGCTCATCCATTTGAAAACGAGAATTTAATTGTTTTAAAAGCAGAAAATATTAATGTTAGTACTAGTGGTAGTTATGAACGTTTTTTTGAACTAGATGGTGAAATATATCATCATATTATTGATCCAAAAACTTTATATCCGGCTGAATATTTTGCCAGCGTAACGGTAGTTAGCGAAGATAGTTTATTGGCTGATGTTTTGACAACAACTTTGTTTTTAATGCCAATTGAAGAAGGAAAAGACTTTTTAACTAAATATGATGCTGAAGCATTGTGGTATACTTTTGATCAAGAAAAAATAAAAAGTGCAGGTTTTTATAAATATGAATAAATATGATTGGCTATTAATATTAATTATTATTAGTTTTGTATTTGTTTTTTATTTGACAAAAAACAATGAAGTTGGTCAAAAAGCAATTGTCAAATATGCTGGTGATATTGTTTTAGAAATTGATTTAACAAATTTAGAAAAAAGAAAATATGAAGTAATGGGTGATTTAGGACCGGTGGTTATTTTGGTTGAAAATGGTAAAGTTGGCGTGATTGAAGAAACCAGTCCTTTGAATATTTGCTCAAAAAGAGATTTTACAAATCAAAGTAATGATGTAATCGTTTGCCTTCCTAATCAAGTTATTATTGAAATATTAGGTGAAAGTGAAATTGATGCGATAATTAGGTGAT
>PWIL01000075.1 GCA_003560455.1 Mollicutes bacterium | reverse complement strand
CTCATTGGCTCTTTTGGATGCATCAAATTCAACTGGCAAGATGACAAGTTGAAAGATAAATGAAGCGGAGAATAAAATCAAACCAAACATAATAAGTTGAAACGCAGCTGCTAAAAAACCAAGAAAAATTATAAATTGTCCAATACTTGACATAAAATTAGTTGTTGGTAAAATTACTTGTCTAATTTTTAATGGCAAATAATTTTCATGGTCTTGGATTGCATGACCAGCTTCGTGAGCGGCAACTGAAACAGCGGCAATCGTTGATTCATGAAAAATTGGTGTTGATAATCGCACCACTTTTGCTCTTGGGTCATAATGATCGCTTAATTCACCTTTTACTTCCACTAAATGAACTTTATCTAAATTGTTGGCATCAAGGATTTTTCTCGCGGCCTCAAAACCACTTATTCCTTTTTTTACTTTAACTGTCCGAAATTTACGAAAAGAACTTTTGACCATATGTTGAGCACCTAATACCACAATTAATGAAAGAATAAATAAACCAATTGTGATAATATCTTCATATGCTAATAAAAATATATTCATATTATCGCCTCCTTTAAAAGTCTCTTTAAAATTATATCATATTTTTTATTAAATAAGCAATTATTTTTGTTAGAAAATCATTGCATAATAACACCTAATATGATAATATTAAAAGGTATATGGGGACCCTTAGCTCAGTTGGTTAGAGCTCCCGGCTCATAACCGGGCGGTCGAAGGTTCGAATCCTTCAGGGTCCACCATGCAGGTGTGGCGGAATTGGCAGACGCACTAGACTTAGGATCTAGCGCCTTATGGCTTGGGGGTTCAAGTCCCTTCACCTGCACCAAAAAAAAACATGCGCTTGGCATGTTATTTTTTATTTGTTAATCATATTTAATAAGTTTACTTTAAACATATCTTTTTCTGATTCATCTTTTGAAATCATAACTCCTTTATAAGATGATAATTCTGACTGATGTCCTTCAAGTAATATTTTTTGGGGTTCGATTGTTTCTAAATAAATAATTTTTTCATTAAAATCAACTGAATATTTTAATTGTAAATAACCGTGAACTTTAATAAACATCATATCGGTTGGTAATTTTAAATTATATATTTTTACATTGTTTTCTTCTTTTTCAACTTCACCCAAAAATTCACCTTGTTTTAATAAAGGGTAGTAGTTAAAATATAGTTTTTTATACGAAAGCATATTGTATTTTTTTACTGAACGTTCAAGTTTTTTAAACTCAGGTTCATTGCGATACAATAATTGAAATTTTTCTTTTTTTTCTTCCATTTGACTACCCTCCTATCATATTCATCTTATCACTAACCCTATTTAATGTCAAACAAAAAAAAAGAGTGGTTTACACTCTCTTTTTAATTAATACTTTTCCTGAAAAATCCCCTAAATCAATCGGATTGCCATCTTCATCATAGATTGGACCTTCAACATCAGGGATAATAATTGTTGTATCAGTATCTTCATCATAAATTACTTTTGAATCATCTTCCACTACTTCATAATCATTTTCTTGCTCATTTTGTTCATCTTTTTGATTATTATTATTGTTATCTACTTGATTACTACCAGTTCCATGACGAATATGATTGCCATTTTCATCACGAACTGGATTACCGTTTTGATCGTATAAATAACCATTTTCATCAGTGGTAAATCCAGGATTAATAATCACTGTTGTATTTTCATCTTCCTCAATCACTTCTGGTCCTTTTACATCATCACCATATTCTTCTTTTTTCTCTTCAAGAAGTTGTTGTGCTTCATCATAAGCAACTTGCGCCGCTTGATTAAATGCTTGTCGATATGGTGCTGCAAATATAGTCCCATTAAATTTTTGATAATTATGATGTTGGATAGAACTAATTGGTGTAAATGATAATCTTTGTTCAACTAAGCGAACGCCATAACTCATACCATGGTGTCTACCATAAACTGGTGCTTGTCGTAAAATAGTTGCATCATATTCTTGAATATATGCTTTTGTATAAGCATCACGATAAGCTTTATTATTTGGTGAGTTAGATGGAAAACTATATGGTCTGCGGCTTGGAAATGCTTCGCTTTGAGATAATTTGCTTTGATCACGAGTATCACTCATTGCGTCACGATTACCAGCTTCAAAACCTGCTTTCATTCCTTCTGCTTGATATTCAGCATCACGGTTTATTTCTTTAATTTCATCTTTTGTTTTTGGTTCTTGACCTGTTTTAGTATCTTGACCAGTTACTGGCCGTTGAGTGACTACTTCTTCACTTAAATCTGGTGTGTTTTGTTCAATTTGACGTTCTAATGCTGTTTTTTCTGCTGATATTATATTAGCTTCTAATAAAACTTCATTTAATAATTGTTCACGCATTGATTCTAAACCTAATTCATTATAATATTTACGCATTAATTCAATTTTTTCACTCATTTTAGTTTGTGTTAATACTCTTACATCATGATAAATTGAATTTGCTTCATGACGATCAGTTAACGAACAATCTTTAATTTCAGCTAACATCATTTCATATAATGCATCTTCAGGTATTTTATTGCTTTCATTTCTGGTTTCAATTCTCATTGTATAAGCTTTACTTATAATGAAAGTGTTAATACTTGATGAAAGTTGTTTGAAACTACCCGTTGCATATAATTCAAAATAAATTTCGTTAATTTCTTTTGCTAATGCTGCTTTTTCGCTTGAACTAGCAACATTATATTTTGCAAATAATTCTTGTAATTCAGTCGCCATAACTGCATCATTATCATTCACTAATAATGGTTCAATCTCAACATGTTCATTTGGTGTAGCCGTCATTGTTGAAACCCCAAGATGATTGTTAACAATACTGGCGTTGTTTAAAATAGTTGATTCAGTATGACGGTCATCATAAAATTTTGCAAAATCTTTTCCAGAAATTTCTTTAATATTCATTGTGATATACCAATCAAACCATTGGTCAACTGTTATTTCTTGTAATCCTTTAGCTGCGGCATCTTCCATAATATGGATTAATTGTTTTTTAATAAAGTTATAATCATTTACCAAGTCTACTTCTTCTTCTAGTTCCTCTGTGTGCTTATCATCTAGATTTTTAAAACCACCATCTGCAGAAACTGCAAATTCATTAGTTCTAGTAGCAAAAGCCCAACTAGAAGCAAATATACCAGCAGCTGTCGCAACAGCTATAATCTTATGTTTTAGTGCTTTTTTTTGTAATTTTTCCTTTTCAATTTTTTTCATTTAAATCTCCCCCTTTTACTTCGGCTTTTTATTGCCGGTAAAGCTAAATCCTTGATTAATCAAACCTTGATCGTTTGGACTTGTGCTCCATCTAATGATAACTTCTTCATCTTTTTTAACACTTCCTGTTCGATAACGATAATAATCAATTGTTTCTGTATGTTTTTTTTCAACATAACCATACAAAGGTGTTTGAACATTATACGATATTTCACGGTCAGCAAAGACAGATTGTTTGCTCCAAGAATAACTAGTACAAACATCCTGCCCACTTGTTGTTGTGACACTTATTCTATCATAAACACGATAAACAGCTTTTTTAAGCGTACAATTAGCAGCGGTACAATCATAACCATCATAAGGAACTGAAGTTAAAACATATCGTCTAGTAGCTGTATCAGTCGGAATATAACTTAATAAACGTGGACTGTTGCTTGCTTCTTGCCAATATCTTCTAGTAGTCACAGTTCCACCACTATATTGATTACAAGTTATTTTTGCTACTTCTCCTACTTTTACTCTTCTTGTCTCAGTTTTTATTTCATTTTTGTAACCATAGAAAACTTTTTCAGTTTCAGTTGTTGTTTCAGTTTCTTGTTTTGTTTGTACTTGTCTTAACGGTGTTCCTGAAACAGCGATTGTTGACCATGATGACCAATTACCCCATATTACTTCTGAAGATTCATCAACTCGCATATACTCATATAAATACTCTTTTGGATCTTTTGGATCATCTGGATCTTTTGGATCATCTGGATCTTTTGGATCATCTGGATCTTTTGGATCATCTGGATCTTTTGGATCATCTGGATCTCTTGGATCATCTGGTTCTCTCGGTTCTCTTGGTTCTCTCGGTTCTCTTGGTTCTCTCGGTTCTCTCGGTTCTCTCGGTTCTCTTGGTTCTCTCGGTTCTCTCGGTTCTTCCGGTGGCTTTGGTCTCGGACGATGATCAATTGGTTTTTTCTCTTCTTCTTTTTCACAAATATCCTCGACGCAATAATCATAGCAACCTAAATGAACATAAATAAAGTCTTCCATTTTAGGACACGATAAATTCACTTTTAATAAATAATGATCGGCATCAACTTTTGTTATTTTTACATAAGATCGATATGGGTCACATCGATTACCATCCTCATCAAGAATCGGCAAAATAATTTTCAGATCATACATCTCTTGTAAAGTTAATCGTTCATAATCACCATATTTTTGCGGCAATCTTGGATTAATGAAATAACTTTGTGCTGCATCCTTCATTCGGTCTACATTTTCCGCAAAATTTGATCGATATATTGAATCTATTTTTTGATCAATATAATCTTTTGTTGGAAACAACCATAACAATATAAAGATAAATAATGCCACAAATAAAAATTGAACTATTAAATCTCTGACTGTTGTATATGGTCTTCCCGCTTGTCTTTCTTCATACATAAATACACTCCCCCTTTGTAAGTGGGCTTATACTAACATAAGAGTATTTTTTTGTCAAATATTTTACACTTTTTTTAATGCTTTTTTTAAAAAACAAAAAAAAAAAAAATAGCTATTTGCTATTTTTCTCTTATTTTTAAATGGATAACGGTACATCCTCTATTTTGAAATAAGTTTTTAAAATCCTTAACTAAATCATGCTTTTTTAAAATATTTCTAGTTGTTTTTAACAAAACCTCTTGACCAATACCATGCATAATTACAATATATTCATTTTTTAAGTTATATTGTTCTTCAATAAAATCATTAATATACATTTCTGCACTTTTCGCATCAACACCATGTATATCTAATTTGGGCAGGTGGTCAATATAACCTATTTCATGCAAATTCATCCCAAATTGCCTTTATTTCTTCTTTACAAAATACTGATTTGCGACCACCTAATCTTGTAACCGATAAGGCGCCAGCAATATTAGATAATTTACATATTTTTTCAAGATCCCACTTTTTAGTTAAACCATAAATAAAAGCACCATGAAAAATGTCACCCGCACCAGTTGAATCAACTGCTTTTACTTTTAAAGAAGGCATCACCCTAATTTCATTTTCTTTTCGATATAATGATCCCTTATCTTCAAGCGTAATTACAACTTCACCGGGAAATTGTTTTTTTAAATGATGATAAATTGAAACAAGAGTTTGGGGAACTCGATAATCCACCTTTAAACCAGACACTTCTTCGGCAAACCTTTTAGAACAAACGACATAGTCTACTTGTTTACAAAGATTAATTACTTTTTCCGTTGCTCGACCCGCATCAATAACGCTAATCGCATCAGGATATTTGGCAATGATTTTTTTGGAAACAATTTCTTCTTGACCATCAATTAAAATTATGTCTGGTGCAAAATCTAATTGAATATCATCTAATTCCATTTTGGGCTCGCGGTAACTAAGAACTGTTCGGCTACCATTTTCTTTATTGGCAATAATAAAACTAGCCGTTGTTTTACTATTTTGATCAATTTGCAAAAAATCAATATTAACATTTACTTCTTTAAATTCTTCAATAATTCTTTTGCCAAATTCATCCCCTCCTAAAACACCAGCAAATGAAACATCTACTCCCCACTTGCCCAATAAATAAGCAGCATTAGAAGCTGGTCCACCACCACATTCAATTCGTTTACTAACCCGATTTTTGGTATTTTCTTTAGGAAAACCATTAACGGGAATTGTAATATCATAAGCTACATTTCCAATACAAATTACTTTCATTATTAACTCCTTTAAATTCTTTTTTTTAATTATCTCAAATAAAACCAATTATAGCAATTGTTTTCATATTTCATTTGACACTTATTAATTTTTTTCTAACTTAAGTTCTGGTTTTAAAAAAATATTTTTAACCGGTTCTTTAAAAACAGTCCGTCCAGTTGCTAAATTATCTAAAATTGGGATTTCCGAAGCTTTAATAAAAGCAACCTTATCTTCGTGTTGAACACCAATTTCCTCATTGCCGATTAATGGCATGATTGCTTTTATCTCATAAGGATTTGTAACTACTTCGCGCACTATCCGTGACCCACGTCTTCCTCTAGTTCCTAATTTTAAAAGATCTACTTTCATACGCTTAGCGGTTTTTTTATTAGTGACAATTAACATATATTCTTCATCTTGATATAATGCACCAGCAACTACTTCATCATTTTTTAAATTAATAGCTTTGACACCAGCCGTTCTTAAACCAATTAATGGAATTTCATTTTTTAAATAAGTTAAACCATAGCCATTTTTAGTGGCAATCATCAATTTATCATTAAAACTATTGCTTACAAAAACAACTTGATCATTTGTTTTTAATTTAATCGCCATAATAGGTTTTGAATAACGAACCGCTTGAAAATCAATTAGTTTAGTTCGTTTAACTTGACCGTTTTTAGTTAACAACAAAATATCTTGATCAGTTGTAAAATCAGAAACGGTAAAAGCATTTATTATTTTTTCATTTTCTTGTAGTTTAAAGATACTACTAATATGTTTACCTAAATCGCCCCATTTATATTCGGTAATTTCATGGATAGGTAGATAAAGATAATTTCCTAAATTAGTAAATATTAACAAAGTATCTAGAGTATTTGCTTTATCAAGTAGTAATAAATAATCTTCTTTTTTCAAAGCCGGTTCTTCTTGACTAGCCAAATAACTTCTTTTCGATACCCGCTTTAAATAGCCCCCACCACTTAAAGCAACAACTACTTCTTCTTCTGGGATTAATGCTTGTCTATCTACTTTAATTTCTTTTATTTCTTGTTCAATTTGTGATTTTCTTTCTTGACCATATTTTTCTTTGATTTTACGTAATTCATCTTTTAATACTTTTTTTAAAGTATTTTCATCTTCTAAAATTTCTTTTAAACCAGCAATTATTTTTTCTAAATTAGCTTGTTCTGTTTTTAATTCGGTTACATCGGTATTAGTTAAACGATATAGTTGTAGTGTCACAATTGCATCGGCTTGTTTTTCAGAAAAATCAAATTCTTTTTGCAAATTAAATTTAGCATTTTGTTTATTTTCGCTTTTTCGAATTAAAGCAATTACTTCATCTAAAATACTAATTGCCTTAATTAAACCTAAAACAATATGCATTCTTCTTTCAGCAAAAGCTAAACTAAACTTGGTTCGATTGACAACTACTTCTCGCAGATGTTCAATATAAGCATCGAGG
>PWIL01000110.1 GCA_003560455.1 Mollicutes bacterium | reverse complement strand
CTTCCGCTTTGGCAATCTCAGTCAGAGATCCGCATCCCGGCGACCATAAAAGTTTTCTCCTGTTACAGGCAATGGCTATGTCTTCACGCAAAACGGGGGTCACAACAAAATTTGCGCCGAGCTGCATATAGAGTGAAGCTGCACCAGCATCGGTAATGGATCCTACTCCCAATATCATATCGGGAAGATTGCTTTCGGCAAACTTATTTAATTCACCGAATACTTCATGCGCATAATCGCCCCTGTTCGTAAACTCCAGAAGCCTTGCCCCGCCATTATAGCAGGCAGAGAGTACTTTTTTACAGATTTCCAGGTCGGAATGATAGAAGAGGGGCACCAGCCCGGTCTCTTCCATTACTGTTGCTACTTTGATTCTTGAAAATTTTGCCATATTAGGTTCCGGCTGGTGAAAACAGGATAGTGTAATCGATTGCATCAATAAAGATATTTCTCACCAAGAATTCAACTAAAAACTGAAAATTGTCAAATCTAAATGAGTCATATCAAATTAATAGTTCTGTGAGTTAAATTTTATCGCCGGCTATTATCTCAGTTTATAGAATTGAGTTTCAGCCAGGCATTTTAGTATACCGAAGTCCGGCTTCAAGTGCTTTAAGTTCACTAAGCCCTTTCATTCTGCCTATGAGGCTGTAACCCGGATTCCCTTTATCAGAATTGAGTTCAAAAAGCATTTTATGTCCATGATCGGGCCGAACCGGAATCACATGATCTTCCGGGAGCTTCTTTGATGAAATAATCGTATTCATTACCCCGGCGATTATTGAATTCCCTTCCAGGTGACCGGCCTCATGAAAAGTACCGTCTTCTTCCCGTTTTACACTTCTCAGGTGTAAAAAATGGATTCGATCGGCGAACTGTTCCGCCATTTCCACCAGATTGTTTTCACCAGATGCTCCAAATGAACCGGTACAGAATGTGATACCGTTGTTAGGAGATTTAATAAATCCGAGGATTTCAGAAATATCATCAGAACTGCTTACCACTCTCGGAAGCCCTAAAATAGGAAATGGAGGATCATCCGGATGGATGCACATCATAAGTTTGTTTTTCTCGGCAACCGGGATAATCTCGTTTAAAAAATTCTTCAAATTATTTTTTAATGCTGCGGCGTCAATATCTTTATACTGATTAAGAGATTGCCGGAATTGAGACAGGCCATACCCGTCATGACCACCGGGAAGACCGGCAATAATAGTTTTGGTTAATTTATTTTTTTGGCTCTTGCTCAGAGATTTAAAATAAGATTCTGCCGAACAGATCTGCTGTTCAGAGTATGAATCGGGAGCACTTTTTCGGTTTAAAATAAAAAGATCAAATGTGGCTAATGCGATGATATCAAACCGCAGTGCAGTTACGCCATTGGCCAGCTTATAGTTCAGATCGGTTCGGGTCCAGTCCAGAACAGGCATAAAGTTGTAGCAGACTCTGCGAATATCACATAATGCGAGATTCTCGAGCGAGATATTATAATTTGAGATATGTTTTGAATAATCTCCCTGACCCTTTTTGATATCCTCGTGAACAGGTACACTCTCGACGACTGACCACCTTAACCCTGCTTCTTCGATTAGTTTTTTGTGTTTGCGGATCTCCTCTACACTCCAAACCTCACCGGGAGGTATGTGATGCAGCGAAGATACAATACCTGTAGCACCGGTCTGTAAAATCTGCTCAAGTGAAATCGGATCTTGCGGCCCAAACCAACGCCAGGTGTATTCAAAGTTCATATGATATCTCGGGTAATCGGAGGTTACTGTTATCGAGCCACTCTGCCTGATGCATCTCCACCCATCAGTTTTTCAACCTCATCAACTGTTACCAGGTTGGCATCGCCATATATAGTATGTTTGAGGCAGGATGCTGCTACGGCAAAGTTGAGTGCTTTTTGATCGTCACCTTTATAAGTGAGCAGGCCATATATCAAGCCTCCCATAAACGAATCACCACCTCCTACACGATCTACAATATGGGTGATCTGGTACGTGGGTGACTCAAAAAACTGTTCGCCGTTGTAGAGAACACCGGCCCAGCTGTTATGGGATGCGCTAATGGATCCGCGAAGTGTTGTGATCACTTTTTTAGCCCGCGGAAATCGTTTCATTAACTGCTTACAGACGGAGAGATAGGCTTTGCTGTCCATCGATTCACCTTTGGTGATATCCACATCTTCCGGATGAATACCAAAGTGTTTTTCAGCATCTTCCTCATTTCCAAGTATCACATCACACCCTTCAACAAGGTCAGGCATAATGTCTCCCGGCTCTTTTCCGTATTTCCAAAGTTTTGCGCGGTAGTTCAGGTCGGTTGACACAGTGACTCCCAGTTTATTTGCAACTTTTATGGCTTCAAGGCAAACATCTGCGGCACTCTGAGAAAGGGCCGGAGTAATACCGGTCCAATGGAACCATTCAGCATCTCTAAAAACCTCCTCCCAGTCGACCGAGTTTTTCTGAATCGTAGAAATAGAAGAGTATGCCCGGTCGTACACCACTTTGCTGCCCCGGCTGACAGCGCCGGTTTCAAGGAAGTAGATACCCAGGCGTTCTCCGCCAAACTGAATATGTTTTGTACCTACATTCCGTTTGCGCATCTCCATCAATGCACATTCACCAATATCATTTTTTGGTAACCGTGTGACAAATTCAGTTGGGATTCCATAGTTCGCAAGTGAAACGGCTACATTGGATTCCCCGCCTCCATAAACGACATCAAAAGAGTCGGTTTGTGAAAACCGGAGGAAACCGGGAGGAGAGAGGCGTAGCATGATTTCGCCAAATGTGATTACTTTTTTCATAACTGTTTATCCGATTTAATTAAAAATTGAAATAGTTCTTAGCATTGTTGTAACAGATATCTGTTACAATTTTTCCGATCCATGGTGTATCGTCGGGGAGCAGGCCGTTTTCGATCTCTTGCCCTAACATGTTGCATAATATTCTTCTGAAGTATTCATGCCTTGGATAGGATAAAAAACTGCGTGAGTCTGTAAGCATGCCCACAAAACAACTCAAAAGGCCCATATTTGAAAGTGCGTCCAGCTGTTTTTCAATACCATTTTTCTGATCCAGAAACCACCAGGCCGACCCATACTGAATTTTCCCTTTTTCGGAACCGTCATTAAAATTACCTGCCATCGTGGCAAACAATTCGTTGTCAGCCGGATTCAGGTTATAGAGAATGGTCTTGGCGAGCTGATCGGTAGAATCAAGATGATTTAGCAGCAGTGCAATATTTTCAGCCTGTTTAAAATCGCCAATGGAGTCAAAACCGGTATCCGGGCCAAGTTTTTTTAACATTCGGCTGTTGGTATTTCGCAGTGCGCCCAGGTGAAATTGCTGAACCCAGCCTATACTGTGATAAGTTTTGCCAAGCTCTGCCAATATCCGAAAGGTTAACGCATCTTTTTGTGAGGATGAAAGAGCTGTACCGTTTCTGATCTGTCGAAAAGCTTTTTCAAGATCTCCCGCAGATAAATCTGAGTAGGCAATTTTTTCAAGGCCATGGTCAGCAAGACGGCAGCCATTTTCATGGAAATAGTTAATACGGATTTTTAGAGCCGATATCAGATCGTTAAAACCGGAAATTATAACACCACTCACTTCCTGCAGCCGATCAACGTATTGATTGTACACCGATATATTGTCAAATGCATATGCTTTATCCGGACGAAATGCAGGCAACACTTTTATTTCAAAAGATTTATCGTTTGCAATTTCTTTGTGGCGTTCTAAAGAATCGAGTGGATCATCGGTAGTGCAAACAACTTCCACATTCATTTTTTGGATGAGTGACCTTGTACTAAAATCCGGGGTTTTCAGGATTTCATTACACTTACGGTATATCGTTTTGGCACTATCGGGATTGAGCAGAGTATCAATTCCAAAATATCTCTTAAGTTCCAGATGTGTCCAATGAAAAAGCGGGTTTCTGATAGTATACGGTACCGTATATGCCCACTTATCAAACTTTTCCTTATCGCTTGTATTCCCGGTTATAAATCGCTCATCTATACCCAAAGTTCTCATTGCGCGCCACTTATAATGGTCACCTTTGAGCCAGGCTTGCGTTAGGTTTTCGAAATTTTTATTGGAGGCTATTTCGTGTACCGGAAGATGGCAGTGGTAGTCAATAATTGGCATGGAGGCTGCGTAATCGAAGTAGAGCTTTTGGGCAGCTTTCGATTCCAGCAAAAAGTTTTCTGAGAGAAACGGTTTCATTAATCAGCAGTAAAGTTGAAACTAAATCAATCGATTGCACCACTCCATATAAGAGTTCTTAGATAAAGTGGTCAATTACAACTTAAGTAAAAAAGGAGCAGATATTAAAAGGTGATCTAAAACTTAGTTTTTTCTTTTGAGAGATGAACCGCGAATGATCAACTCGGGAGTGAGTACGGTTTTCGTGGGTGAGCTTGATCCGCCTTTTTTGACCTGGTTTAAAAAAAGTTGTGCGGCGTGTTGCCCCATCTTCTTACTGTGCTGGTCAACCGTTGTCAACCCGGGATCTACGAAAGATGTAAATGATTCATTACTGAAACCAACCACAGCAATCTGGTCCGGTACGACGATATCATTCTCCTTTAGAATTTCCATAGCACCCATTGCAGAGTAATCACTGGCAGAAAAAATGGCATCCGGCAGTTCCTTCCATTTGATAATATCCAGAGCGTGTTGATGTCCGTCTTCAAGCTTTAAATTACTTTTAATTATCAGATTGTTATCTACATCAATGTTAGCTCTGCGAAGTGCTTCTTCATAACCCCTGCGTCGCTCGCGGTAAATGCTCACATTTTCGGGACCACAGAAATGAACAATACGTTCACATCCCTGTTGTATCAGGTGTTCAGTTGCTTTATAGGCGCCAAGGTAATCATCGATAACAACTGCGCCCACATCCAGCGACTCGTCCTGTCTGTCGAAAAGAATGAGGGGTACACCCTTGTTGATGATTTCATGATAATGGGAAAAGTCGGTTGTTTCCTTGGCGTAAGAGACAAGAATTCCATCTACCTGAGCTTCGAGAAGTGCAGTAATATTTGATTTCTCTTTCTCGAGTGAATCATTTGACTGGCAAATCATGACATTGTATCCCGATTTATTTACTACATCTTCGATTCCGCGAATAACAGAGGAGAAAAAGTTACGATCGGCTTGAGGTACGATTACACCTACGATATTGGTTCTTCCATTTCGCAAAGCTGCTGCCAGACTGTTAGGCTGATAGTTTAACTCTTTTGCTGTTTTAATGACCAGTTTCTTGGTGGATGTACTGATTTTAGGGTGATCATTTAATGCTCTTGATACCGTAGATGCCGTAATATTTAGCTTACTGGCGATGTCATGAATCGTCGTTCTTTTCTTGCTCATTAAATTTAAAATAGAGTGTCAATATGCCGGTTAGTAAAGCCTGACTAACCGTAGAGCCTTCATTTTCTTGCGAATTGAGTTTTCTTAAAATTACGAAATGTGATAATTTTTTGAAAGTCCAATCGATTACACTGCTTGCTTCATTCATGGTAACGCTGAAAAGATTCACTAACGAAATGGATGAAATTTCGAAAACTTGTTCTTAGAGCAGAGTATTTGAATGTTTCATTGCCAGTAACATTTGGTCAAGAGGTTATAAACCTATACAATTATCTTACTCCTGTGTATTTAGGTTAACAAATATTATTCATTTGATGGTTTGCCAATTGTGGCTAAAATACCACCGTCAACATATACGATTTGGCCATTCACAAAATCGCTCGCCCTGGAGGAGAGAAATACTGCAGTCCCAGCTAAATCAGATGGGTCGCCCCATCTTCCGGCGGGGGTTCTGCTTATAATAAAATCGTTAAAAGGATGCCCCTTTTTCCGTATAGGCGCAGTCTGTTCAGTTGCAAAATATCCCGGGCCAATTCCATTTACCTGGATATTAAATTTTGCCCATTCTGTTGCCATGTTTCGGGTAAGCATTTTCAATCCCCCCTTTGCGGCAGCATATGCACCTACGGTATCACGGCCCAGTTCAGTCATCATCGAACAGATATTGATGATTTTACCCTGATTCCGGGATATCATATTCCTGGCTACATATTTCCCCATGATAAACGGACCAACAAGGTCTACATCGATTACTTTTCGATAATCTTCTGTTTGCATTTCCACTAATGGGACGCGTTTTATAATGCCGGCATTATTAATCAGAATGTCAATCGGGCCGACTTCCGACTCAATTTTATCCACATTCTCTTTAGCATTGGCATCGTTTGTAACATCGAAAATGTAGCTGTGAACTTTATAGCCTTCACTCTCATATTCAGCTACGGCATCTTCCATTCGCGATGGGGTAGTACCGTTTATGATCAATTCGGCTCCTGCTTCTGCCAAACCCTTGGCCATGGCCATACCCAGGCCATGTGTGCCACCGGTTATAAGAGCTCGTTTTCCGCTTAAATCAAATAGTGAATTCATAACTGCTAATGTTAAATAGTTAGGGGCTAAAAATTGTCAGATTGTGAAGTGGTGTTTATCTCAGTTCTGTTTGTTTACACCCTTCCATATCGCCATAGTCAAGATTTTCACCTGCCATGCCCCAGATAAACGTATAGTTACTGGTTCCTGAGCCTGCGTGAATAGACCATGGGGGGGAGAGTACAGCTTGTTGATTGTGCAGCCAAATATGGCGTGTGTTGTCCGGTTCTCCCAGAAAATGACACACAACCTGGTCTTCAGGCAGGTCAAAGTAGAGATACGTTTCCATTCTTCTGTCATGAATATGAGGAGGCATCGTATTCCAGACGCTTCCCTCTTCAAGTTCAGTCATTCCCATCTGTAACTGGCAGGTTTCAAGGATATCGTTTACAATTAATTTTCTGATTGTACGATGATTGGACGTTTGAAGTGATCCCAGTTCAACCACCTGAGAATCTTTTTTGGTAATTACTTTAGTTGGATAGGAGTGGTGCGCAGGTGCTGAGTTCAGGTAAAAGAGCGGCTGCTCCTGGCCAGATTTTGAGAAAGATACTTCTTTAGCTCCTTTTCCAATGTATAGTGCTTCTTTATAATCGACGGTATATTCTTTGCCATCCACGGTTACAACACCTTTCTGGCCAATATTTATCACGCCCAATTCCCTTCTGTCAAGAAAATGTTCCGCCTTTAGAGGTGGAATGGTTTCCAGCTTAAGAGCTGTATTGCCGGGTTGTACTCCGCCAATAATAAAACGATCGTAATGTGTGTAAACAAGATTGATCTGCCCGGTTTTGAAAAGGTCCGGTATCAAAAATTCTTCTCTGAGACGCTCTGTATCATATGCGTCTATATCCTTAGGGTTTGATGCGAAACGAATAGAATAAGTTGTAGACATAGCTCAATTTTAGGTTATTTATCATGTAATCGATTGCACATTATAAGTAAAAAATCTGATAGTCAAAAAATGAG
>PWIL01000133.1 GCA_003560455.1 Mollicutes bacterium | reverse complement strand
CGTATTTTCAATATTGTTTTTTAAGGTTTTAATAAAGATATGGCGATTATCACCTTTAGTTGATAATTCACCATATTTTACTAAAATTATTTTTTTCATTTTTTTCACCTCAAGTTTTTAACTAAAGTTCTCACATTTTGCTTCATAAAGTTTAACAAGTTTATCGTAAATACGACCATCAATTCGATTTAGGGCGTTAACGGTTGTTTCTAATGATTTTTGATATTCACCACGATAAAATAACAACTCGGCATAAGCTAAGTGTTTTTCTAAGTCTTGCTCAATTGGACGGTAGCGATTACCATAGACTAATGCCATTTCAGCAAACATAGCCGTTTTAATAATGTCTTTATTGTTTGTAAATAGTTTTAATGCTAAATCTCTGGCTGTGTCAACACGGGTATTTAAAACTTCAATTGTGATTGGCATTTTGCCCAATTCTTTTAATACTTCTTTTATCGCGGCATCAGCTTCTTTGGCTTCCACATAATATGTTTTAGGAATAATTGGCAAGTTATAATCACGAATTTTTAATTTAGCATCTTTTAAAATTGTTTTTATTTCATCAAGTTGTTGCCGCGCCCGCAGTTCATCTTCTTTCATATTGCCAATTGATTTTAAGGTTGTTTGAATTTCGTTTTCAATTGTTTTTAGGCGTTTGGTTAAGCCATTGATTTCAGTAATTAATTTTGAATATGCAAAGGTATTGTTTTTGGTATGGTCAATTAATATTTTGTAATCCTCATTTAATTTGGTTAGTTCTTGGCGTTTATCATTTAAAGTATTAACATCAGTTGATGATAAGTCATAGGCCTTTTTGAGTTCGTTAATTTGTTGAAATATTTCAACCATTAAGGTATTTAATTTTTCTAAATCTTGCACAAATTGTTGTTGGTTTTTTTCATATATTTCACGATCGCGTTTTTCGCGTTCAAAATCATTAAATAATGAATCAAAATATTCAACTAAAATGTTTAATTCAAATAAACTATCTTCTAAATTTAAAACTTTTAAGCGTTCTTTACTGTCGTTTATTTTTTTACGAGCTTCTTGAATATTGTAATCAATATTTAAGTAATCTAATGGATAGCCATCTTTTTTCATTTGATCATAAATGCTTTGAACTTCATTTATTTTTTTATCTAAAACATGGTTGGCAGTGACTACTATCATAGGCGTTTCTTCAACGACTACTTCAATATGCTTCAACATTTCTTCAAGTGCTTTAACAACTTTTGTTACCTCGGTATATTCATTTTTTTCCATTAAGTCTTCAAATTGATCAAAACGGGCGCTAATGTTTTCAAATTGCGTTTTAACATATCCGGATACTTCTTCATATTCACCTTTTTCGGCATCAAATTTACGATATAATTCGCGATATTTTTCTTTTAGTTTAATAATTATCGCTCGGTTTTTTTCTTCACTATTAGTGATTTCCATAATTTCTGCTAATAAAACATCAGAATAAGTTTGCGTTTTATAAACTTCTAATTCTAATTTGGCTAGTTTATGGACTGAACTTTTATGGTCAACTTTGGATAATGAATAATCGGCTTCAATAATCATATCGGTTAATTTGGGCAGTTCGGTTTTTTTTAGTTGTTCTAACCTCTTACACCAATCAGTATACATGGTTTCTAATTTTTCATTTTTTAAAAAGGTTTCAATTTTATTTAATTCTGGTGAAATTGATGATCCATCAATTTGGTTTTTTTGAAATTCTAGTTCGTTTATTTTTTCTTTTAATTTTTGTTTTTTATAACTACGAATTATTAGCAACATAATAAGCAATACTAAAATCAATAGTACTGAGATTGTAATTATTTGAAACGTTAATTGATCCATTGCTATCACCTATCATAATTTTAACACATTTGAGATTTTTTTTCATTATTTAATCAAAAAATATTTAATTGAATTTTGAAAATAAAAAAATCTGGTTTAAATTCCAGATTTAATTGCTTAAATAGTTGTGATTTTTTGATAAAAATATTGATAAATAATCACAATAATAATTGCATTCAAAATTATATAAATAATTGTTTGAATCGGTGAATAAAAAATTCCGAGTAAATTGGGTAGGAAGGCGATAATAATTAAGAAGTATTTAATGTTTTTAAGTAAGCCTTCTTTTAATTCTGAGTCAACCTTGATTGTTTTAAAATAAAAGTCACTACTAATGCGAATGGTTAAAAGGGCGATAATTAAGGTTTCAATAAAATATCTGGTGTAAGTAACCGGCCAGCCCAAACTAATTTGCAAATCGCTAATAAATAAATTACTAAGCAAGTTAAAAATAAATGATATAATAATTGCCATTACTACACCTGTTACTAAAAAGAATAATATAAAGTTAAATGTTAAATCAAATAAATCGCGTTTTTCTTCCATAGCGTTACTATAGCAAACTAGCAAATAAAAAGCAAGACAATGTCTTACTTGTTATAATATTCAACTACTAAAGCAATATCGATTTCTGAATTAAATTCGCTTTGCTCTGGATAGCGTAAATAATTGCCGGCCATTTTTTGAAGATCAAAGGTGACATATTCAACACGGCTGGTACGACCTTCTAGGGCGCTTAAAATTACTGGTAAGTTTTTTGATTTTTCACGAATTGCGATTTCATCGCCTGGTTTTACCTGGTATGATGGAATATCAACTTTTTTGTTATTTACTAATACATGGCCGTGATTAACTAATTGTCTTGCGCCTTTTCTTGTATTAGCAAAACCAATTCGATAAACCAAGTTGTCTAATCGACTTTCTAATAGTTTTAAAAAGTCTTCACCTAAAACGCCTTTTAGTTTTTTAGCTTGTAAAAATGTTTTTTTAAATTGTTTTTCGCTAACACCATACATAAAACGAACTTTTTGTTTTTCTTTTAATTGAATTGCATAGTTTGATGGCTTTCTAGTTCTTTTTCCACCATGTTGACCGGGCACATTTGGTTTTTTCAGTAATTCTTTTCCTTTTTCTAAAATTGAAAAGCCAACTCTTCTTGCTTTTCGGTGAACAGGTCCTGTATACCTTGACATTTTTCCCTCCTTCTATTTTGCAATAATCGAGGTCATTCATAAAACTAAAGGGTGTTTATCCAAATATTCTCGTTCGCAGCTCAACTACGCAATAACCCAAATTATGGTAATAAACACGTTTTAATTTCTGAAATAACGCTGCTGATGTCATGCATGTTTAATTATAGTATATTTTTATATTAATAGTCAATAGTTTTTAAGGTTATTTTAGAATATATTAAATCTTTTTTAAGGTTTTTTGTTTTTGAAGAATATTAACAAATGCTTCAGTTAAAGCTGGATCAAATTGACTGCCACCACATTTTTCAAATTCTTCAATAATGTCTTCATCAGACATTTTTTCTTTATAAGGTCGGCCGCCACTCATTACTTCCCAGGCATCTAAAATATTTAAAACTCTAGCTAAAGAAGGAATTTGATGACCTTTTAATCCTTGGGGATAACCTTGACCATCCCATCGTTCATGATGACTTAATATATCATTAGCAACATGTGCAAAATCCTCAGTTGCCTTTGCAATTCTGTATCCTATATCCGGATGCTGTTTTATTTCTAACCATTCTTCATTAGTTAAAGATTCTTGTTTAGTAATAATGCTTTCTTTAATATTTATTTTCCCAATATCATGTAAGTTAATTAATAAATCTAAATCATTTTTTTGTTCACTAGTTAAACTCAGTTCTTCACTAAATGGTTGAGCCATTTCTAACATTCTAGTAATATGTGATTTTTCAAATTTTTTGGTTTTTAAGGTTTCTAAAAAAGCATTAATAATTGCATTACGAGCACTTTTGCTTTCAGTTAATTTATGCCGATACATTTGATTTTCAGCTGTCATAATTATAGTTTCTAAATCATTGGCTGGGCTATCTTTTATGGCTGTTCCCATTGCAAGAGATAGCGTATAATTAGGAATTCGTTGTTCACATTGATGACATTTTCCTTGAGCAATTGCTAAAATTTCTTGAGACAAAAATTGCATTTCTTGTTCGCTAGTATTGGGACAAAAAATGATAAATTCATCCCCACCCCAACGAATAATTACATCTTGCTTTTGACATGCTTCAGTTAAGACTTCTCCTGAACATTTTAAAGTGCGATCACCAGCTTTATGGCCGTAAGTATCATTTAATAATTTTAAGCCATTTAAATCGACGACTGCTACTCCTAAAGGATGACACTCATCTTCCTGAAAACTTTTTTCAATAATCTCATAATAATGCCTATTTTTAAGTCCGGTTAAATTATCATGAAAACTTAAATATTCAATTTTTTGTTGAAAGGCTTTTTCATTTGTAACATCAACGAAGATAGTTGCAAAATGATTATCTTTAAGAGGAAAAGCAGAAACATCAAAATCTTTATTTAATTCTTTGGAATGATTTTCATAATTAATTGGATAATTACTTTTTACAACACTACCATATGTTTTTATCCAATGATCTTCTATTCCTGGTAATACTTCTTTAACTGTTTTGCCAATAATTTGTTCATTTAAACCAGTTAGTTTTTTAAATCGTTCATTAATATCTAAAAAACGATAATCATAAGGTTTGCCATTTTCATCAAATAACATTTCATGAATCGCCCCACCAACTATCATATTTTCAAAAAAATTACGAAATTGGGCTTCGCTTGTTTTTAATTGATGACCAATTTTTATCCGTTTTAATGAAACTGCTGTAAAGTTAGCATAAACTCGCAATAATTCTAAAACATAATCTTCAATATCTTCTTTTAAAACAATTGAAGTTGTTCCGTATAATTTATCTTCAAGTGTATAAGCAACTGCTAAAATTGAATTTATTCCCAACGTCTTGCCCAATGTATATGAAACAGGTTTTGGAACTGCTTTTAGTGATGATTCGTATAAACTATCGGTTTTCTTAATTTTTTCAGCGATTATTTGTTGATACATTTTATCAGTTATCGGCATTTTAAGACCCTCTATTTTTTCACCAAGCATTTTTTTAGCCATTTCAATTATTTGCGAATTTGCTTGAATATCTTTAACAATTAAATTCTTTTCTTGTTCATCATATTCATTATATATAGTGATAATTGCATTTAAAAATTTGCTTAATTGTTCAGTTACTAATTCAACTAAAACTTCATATTGATCAACTTCAGTTTGTTCTATCATAAATTGATTTATAACTGCTAGTGATTGGTTTTTTTTCTTTATAATTTGTTGCTCTAATTCTAAAGTATTTTGAACAATAACCATTCGACCAGCTGCTTGTTTCTCATTATATAGTTGATGTTCAGAAATTAGAACTTCTTGAAAATTATTTTTTTTGGGCTTTAGCAAAGTTTGATTATCATTAGATTCTATTAATACGGCTACTGATTTACCAATTAATTCATTTGTTTGATAACCGGTTAATTCTTCTATTTTTTGATTAACATGAGTAATAACATCATTATTGTCCAATAACAAAACACCATTTTCCATGGCATCTAGTAATTGTTTTTGATCAACTCGCTCAATCATAGTTACTCCTTATAAAAATACAGGTCCTTACACAAAGTGGCCTGTATTATAACATACTTTTTACTTTTTTGATATTATTTTAAGAACATAATTTTTGAACTTTTTTTTGACGAAAGGGATTTTTACGTTTTATTTTGACTATTTTTTCTTTTTTTTCTCGAAAAGCCTGTAATTGATTGAAAAATTCATAAATGCGGCCGCCATAAAAACTACGCAAACTAGATTCAGTTAAAACGCGATTACAAAAATCACAAATTTCAATTGGCTGATCCTCTGCTAAGTAAAAATGGGTTTCGCTTTGTCTTTTGTCACATAATTCACAATTCATATTATCCCTCCTTTTTTTATTAAAAAAAAGATGTAACTTTAGTTACAACTTTTTTAATTCATCTTCTTTTTTCCACTTATAGATTAAATATATTTGACCAACAATCACCAGACCTAATATTGTTGATAGAATCACAATGACAAGGTTAATTCCTTCTTCATGGACGACAGCGATATCACCAGAAATATTTACAACTAAGGTATAAGTTTGTTCATCACCGTTTTCAGCAGTTACGATAATACGAATAATATTGCGACCAACTTGTAGATCTTCATTACCAATTATTTCAACGCTAGCAGTTTCATCATCAACAACATAGGCTATATCTAATCGAGTGGTAGTTTCATCTGGCACATCAATTTGATAACTAAATGTATTTTTATCAAAATCTATCTCATAGCCACTAATTGTCAAAGAACTTAATAAATTGTTATCGGACTTTGCTCGGGTAACATAAAGATGATAAGTTCGCTTAGCACCGTTTTCAGCGGTAACCTCTACTTTAACATGATTTTCACCAGTTGTAAAATCCTCATCCCCAATTATTTCTACTGAAGATGTATTCTCTTCAGCTTCGGCTTTTAAATCAAGGCTTGTAACATCATTTGGAACTTCTAAATTATATTCAGTTGTGTTTCGATCAAAATCAATATCAACTACTGGTGAAGTTAATGACTTTAAGAAGTTGTTACTATCAAGGGTTGGGGGTGGAGGTGGTGTTTCGGCAACTGTTAAATTAATTGATCGTGAACCACCAGAAATGGTATCATCAACACCGACTAATGTAACACCAACATTGGAAACGGTTAAACGAGTTGTCGCCCCAATTGGCGCATTATTATTAGCGCGAACTCGAACTGATGCAATTGGCGAACCAGAAGCAACTGAATAACCAGCTTCGATTCGATATGCTAAATGAAAGTTACCTGATGAACTAACAGTAAAACCACTAGCACCATTAACGCTCACAATGCTAAAATGAGAATTATTTAATCCTAAATTAAATTGGCCGCCACGAATTCGACTTGAAGAATCAATTCGAACTAAAATATCAGTTGTACTACCTCTTTGGACGCTAGTTCTGGCAGTTGTTAACCTTGTACTTGCTGTATTGGCTGACACCTCCAAAAACCCTAGCATCATAAATACGACCATTATTAAACATAAACTTAAAACTTTTTTCATATAAACCCCTTCCCTACTTTGTTAATATTAAATCAATTAACTGCACTATATCAGTTATATCAAGTTCATTATCGTTATTTAAATCAGCAGCTTTTATAAAAGCCCCACTTAATGTTCTATCACCTAAGACAACTTCGATTAAAGTAATTAAATCAGTGATATCGCTTGTTGCTCGACCTAGCAAATCACCTTTAACAACAAATACATATTCAATCATTGTTTGATTTTGATCGGTTACTTTTAAAATTGTGCCCGTTTTTATTGTTTGACCAACTAATCCTTCAAATTCAAACTCACCATAACGCTTAGTTAATAGACTTTCAATGGCTGCTTTATTATTATATAAACCAAAAATAACAATATCTTTATCACTATCTATTAAACCATGTTGGTTTGGCAACATTTCAACGCCATAAACTAAATCCAAAATGAAATCAGTCGGGTCATCTCCTAACTCACTATGAACTTCGTCAACACCAATTTCTAATAGCATATGACGCAATAATGTTAAAATTGCATATTCTAATTCATTCATTGCATCTGCTTTTTGATTAGCAATATATTG
>PWIL01000102.1 GCA_003560455.1 Mollicutes bacterium | reverse complement strand
TAATATATATCCTTCATTAGGTGCTTTTCCACTAAACTTTAATAATTCTTCTTCAATTGGTTCTACTGTTTGAATACCATTTTCAAATGTATATATTCTCTCATACAAACCTTCTCCACTAGCCATAAAATTATAGCATTCATTTTCAGCAGTTCTTGCCAATCCTCTAGCACTTGCTTCAAAGGCACTTTTTCTAGCATCATTAATAACATTTAAAACAATTGGCATTACAATTAGTAATATAATTGCTAAGATAACTATTACGGCAAGTAATTCTATAAGTGTAAATCCCCTTTTTTTAAGATAAAATAATTTTTTCATTTTTCTCCTCCTACTTTATATATAAATTATATCATGGTTTTGCTAAAAAAAAAAAATAAAATTACTTTTATCAATTACTTTACAAAAAAAGAAACTAACTATATTAATTTCTCTATTACTATATGGTGTCCCAGGAAGGACTCGAACCTCCGACTCTCGCCTTAGAAGGGCGATGCTCTATCCAACTGAGCTACTGGGACAATTAACAAGATAATTATATATTATTTATTAAATATTTTCAACCTTCAGCATAAATAAAATTTTTTTATTCTAAACAATTGAAATATTTTTTGTTTTTTGTTATCATTAACATTAGGTGAGAAAGGAGTGAAGAAATGAAAAAAATTGGAATTTTCTTATTAAGTATTTTAATTATTAGCGGATGTGGTAATCCCAAATTAGCAAATGGTGAGGAAGTAATCGCCCAAATTGATGGTTTTCAAATTAGTGTTGACGATGTTTATAAAGAATTAAAAAAAATCTATGGCACCAATACTGTCGTAACATTAATTGATAATTATATTGCAAATGAAATGATTGAAACTACCGATGATATTATTGCTGAAGCAGAAAGCATGATTGAAATGTACAAAGAACAAACAGGAGACCAAGACTGGGAAACATTATTACTACAATCAGGTTTTCAAAATGAAGAAGAACTAAAAGACATGATTATTAATGACAAAAAGAAAGAACTGGCTTTAGAAAAATTTGTGGCTGATAACTTAAGCGCTGATGACATTGAAGAATATTATGAAAATGATTTTCACGGACTAATGGATGTTCGACACATTTTAATCAGACCTGATGAAACAATGGAAGATCAAGAAGAAGCAAATGAAAAAGCATTTGCAGAAGCCGAAGAATTAATTGCTAAATTAGATGATGGAGCAGATTTTATTGAATTAGTTAATGAATACTCACATGATAATGCAATGGATAACGATGGTTTAATCAGTAATGTTAATAAAGAAGAATATGTTGAAGAATTCTTTTATGCCTCACGTGATTTAGAAGTAGATGAATACACTTCTGAACCAGTTCAAACACAATTTGGTTATCATATTATTTTAAAAATTCACCAAGACGAAAAACCAAGTTTAGAAGATGCTAGAGATGAAATCAAAAGCATTCTAGCACAAAAAACAATTAATAGTAGTGAAGAAATGCAACAAACATTATGGGCTGATTTACGAAGAGAACATAATTTTGAAATTCTTGACACAGACATAAGAGCAATTTATAATCGTAGCTTTTTAGACACAGAATAAGGTGATATTTAAATCACCTTTTTTATTTCATCAATATTAAACCCTTTAGCTAATAATTTAACTTCTAGTTCTTTCTTCAAATTTTTTTTATTCTTAACTCTCTTTTCAAGTTGTTTTTTAGCATTAATAATTATTTCTTGATCTTCAACATAATTTTGATTAAATATTTCTATAATATCATCTCGTTCATAACCAAATTGTTGACAATTAACTAAAATATTTTCTAAAAGAATTTTTTTACTATTCTTTTTATTTTGCTTTATTTTTTTAATAATTATTTTTTGTAAATTTTCTAAAAAAATACTATCTTCAATTTTTAACAACGCCTTTTCAATAATTTCATCAGAAACTTTTCTCTTATTTAATTCATATTTAATCTTATTAACACCATGATTTCGCAAATAAACACTATCATGAACAAAAGCATCCGCATACTTTTGATCATCTAAATATTTTTTTTCTTTTAAATAACGCATTATTTTTTTATCAAAAAAATTATTTTCAACTAAAAAATCTTGAACCTCCCCTTCACTTCTTAACTTTTTAGTAATATACTTTAAAACAACATCTAATTGCTTATAGTATTCACTTTCTTTTTTTATCTTCACCAACAAATTATCTTCAATTTTCTTTCGAACCAAAAGATTATATTTAATTAACACATCACTAGGTACTTCAATAAACTGATCGGTAATTTGCAAGCGGTATAAATCTTTTTTTATTTGTTTAATTTCAATAATCTCCATTTTATCACCAATTAAATTATAGCAAACAAATGTTTGATTATCAACTATTTGCGAATATATTTTTTAACATATTCTTCTTCAAAAGGAAACTTTTCTTCATTAAAAGCTAAAACTTGATTATAAAAACCACTTGTAATTTGTTTATTAGTATTCCGGGTTGGAAGCAAAATTTCTTTTTCAATTAAAGAACTTAACATTTCATCATAAACTTCTTCCGGTCTTTTCGGCATATTATATTGATTATAAATAACCGAAAAATCTAAAATAGTATTGGGCTTTTTAAAAGACAAAAAATTATAAACACTTTGCTTTTCTAAATCAGTTAGTTCATTTTTTTGATTAATTTCTTTAATAATATATTCCTTTTCTAACTCATTTTTAACTGTATCCATCATATAATTTAAGAAAAAACTAGCATTCGAAAACTGAACAACATCGCGAATAATTCGATAATATTTAGCTTTATCTAATAATAAACCACGATTAAAAATTAAAAATGGGTAAGCTTTTTTTTGCAACAAATGTCCCATTGCTAAAGTTCTTGCCGTTCGACCATTAATATCGTAATAAGGATGAACATAAACAAAATAAAAATGCATAATTTGCGACTTTAAATAATCATCAATCATATCATCTGAAAAATCATCACTTTTCATAAAAGCAAATAAATCTTCTAAATATTCCGAAATTAAACTAGCATCAATACCCCGATCAGGTTCTTTAGTTACATCATTTGAATAATGAATAAAAACATCATCATTACGATAATATTCCCCCATTAAAGCCTCATCTTCTGGCATTAATAAATCTTTTGCTAAAATACTATATAATTTTTTTAAATTTTGATGATTATATTGATGTTGCTTTAAAATATATTGATAGCCCCGATACAAATTAATAATTCTTTGTCTTCTTTCAACATCAATATTATTTATTTCGTTGATGACATCATCAATTACTTTTAAATCATCAAAATAACCTTCTATTGCATTATTATACTTAATTCCTTGCGAAAACAAAGTGGCAATTGAAAACCGCCTGGATTCTTTATATTTTTTATCAGCAAAAAAATTCTCAAGCTCAATTTTTTTTACCTCTAATTGCTTTTGATTATAATATAAATTATCATTATTCATTTTTAACGGCAAGGTTTTTTTACAAAACTTTTCCATTAAATCACTTCCTTGACGTTATATTATAATACATTTTTCAATAAAAAAAAATAAGTTTTTCAACTTATTTAATTTTTACTAAATCATTTGCTATTTCCTCAAGTGCTTTACCAATATCTTTTTTAGCACGATAATCTTTTTTTTCCATTTGATAATGTTTGAATTCATCCATTTCTTTTGCTCTTAAAGCCACAATATTAACTAATAAAAACTTTGAGCCAATTTTATTTGTTAAACGATCGATTGGCGGATATATCATTTTATCAACCTCCACCTTTTTATTATATTATAAAAATTAAATTTTCGCAATAACTATTGACTTTTTATTAACACTTTCTTGACTAAAAGTAAAACTATTTAAAATATCTTTAATTGCTAAATCTTTATCTTGATAATAAACCGTTACTAATGGTTCGCCTTTTTCAATAAAATCACCTATTTTTCGATGTATAATAAAACCAACACCATAATCAATTTTATCATTAACTTTTTGTCTGCCGCCACCTAATTGTTTAACCATTTGACCAATCTGATAAGAATCAATTTTTTTAATATAACCAGTTGTTGGACTGGGGATAATTTGTTTTTTTGAACTAACCATAATTTTATCTATCTCACCATTTTGATTTTCAATAATTTCTTGTAATTTTAATAAAGCCTGCTTTTTTTCTAAAACTTTAATAACTTCTTTTTTTGCTTCTGCAAAAGTTATTTCTTGATAATTACTGACTAACTCAGAGGTTAATTCTACAACTAAATCATATAAATCTTGATCAAAATCACCCTTTAAAAAATCAAGACATTCAATAACTTCTAAACCATTACCAACACAATAACCAATTGGTTCATCCATTCGCGATAAAACACAAATTACCTTTATTTGATAATGCTTGCCAATTTCTTTTAGTAATTTAGCTAATTCTAAGCCTTCTTTTTTATTTTTCACAAACGCACCGCGACCAACTTTTAAATCAATCACTAAAACTTTCGCCCCACTAGCAATTTTTTTACTCATAATACTACTAGCTATTAAAGCAATCGAATTAGTCGTGGCTGTCACATCACGCAGTTGATATATTTTTTTATCAGCCGGTGCTAAATCTTTTAATTGGCGAATTAAACAAACACCAATTTCTGATAAACTTTTTTCAATTTCCCCATGATCTAAATCAACTCGAAACCCCTGAATCGCTTCTAATTTATCAATTGTTCCCCCGGTATGACCCAAGCCACCACCACTCATTTTTACCATCTTTAATCCTAAACAAGCCACAATCGGTGCGATTAATAATGTTGTTTTATCACCGACACCACCAGTTGAGTGTTTATCAACTAAATCTGAAAACTCCAATTTAGTACCACTTTTAACCAAAGCATCAGTTAAAAAAATAGTTTCTTTTTTATTTAAACCATTTAGTGTAACAGCCATTAAAAAAGCACTCATTTGATAATCCGGTATCTCTTTTTTTATATAACCATTAACAATATAAAATATTTCTTTTTTAGTTAACTTTTTTTTACTTTTCTTTTTTTCTATTATACCCAATACATTCATTTTATCACCAATTAAATTATACCATAAAAAAAAACAAATATTAATTTGTTTTATAATGTTTTAAGTATTTTACACTTCGTTTGGGATCTTTTATTACCTGATTATACACTAAGCGATTTTTCCTTAATTCATTTAAAAATAATAGTTCTTCTTTGGCAATTGTTTTTTGATATTTTTGTTCACCTTCGGCAATTATTTTTATATCACGCCCCATTAATTCATCAAGACTAATCATAAAAACATCTGCTATTTTTAATAAAATGTTTAAACTAGGTATTCGCTTACCATTTTCATATCCGCAAACCGAGACCTTCGAAACACCAATTAATTTTGCTAATTGGGTTTGGGACATTTTATTTAGTTGGCGAAATTCTTTGATTCTTTTTCCTAATATCATTCAACCACTCACTATCTCATGCTAACATTATAAGCCCCACTAAACTCTTTTAAAATCAAATTAACCACCAGTTAACAAAAACAAGGATTTAATTATCCTTGTTCTTACTAGATAAAAATGTCACTTTTTCCGCTACCACTTCCATCACATATTTACGTACTTGATCTTGTGCTTCATAATTACGCGTATTTAACCGGCCCTTTACACCTAATAAATCACCTTTTTTAACATACTCAGCCGTGTTTTCAGCAATTCCTTTCCATAATACACAAGAAATAAAATCTGTCTCATATTCACCATGACTATTTTTATAACTTCTGGGAACTGCTAAAGTAATATTAGTTACCTTATTACCGTTTTCTGTTTCCCGTAGTTCTGGATCCTTGACTAACCGACCAACTAAAACTGTTTGATTTAACATATGTCCTCCTTTCTTTTTAAACCATACAAAAAAACAGTTTTTTTGACAAACTGTTCTTTTTTTATTTTCTCAATGATAATAAACTGAAAATCTTTTTTTTCTTAATCAAAAATAATTTTTTTTAAAATTATTTACGCTAGTTTTGCAACTTCATTTAATATTTTTTTTATTTCCGGAGTTTGTTTTTTTTCATCTAAATAAATTGCGCTATCTTCTTTTGCTTTCACCAATAATGAATAATCTTTTTTAATATCAGCGATTTTAAATTGCATATCACCACTTTGTAAATTACCAAACAAATCGCCACCACCTCTTAATTTAAAATCTTCTTCACTAATTAAAAAACCATCATTTGTTTTTTCTAAAATTTTTAAGCGCGCAGTTGCTTTTTCGGTTAATAAAATACATTTAGAAGCTAAATCACCACGACCAACCCGACCTCGTAATTGATGTAACGTTGATAAACCAAACATTTCACTATTATAAATAATGATCATTGACGCCCTTGGTGCATCAATTCCCACTTCAATCACAGTTGTACTAACCAAAATATTAATCTGACCACTCATAAAATCATTTAAAATATTGGTTTTTTCTTCACCCTTTAACCTTCCATGCAAAAGACCTACTTGGTATTTTTTTCCAAAGGCCTTGACCATATTTTGATAAATTTCATTGGCTGATTCTAAATTGCTTTTTTCACTTTCATCAATTAAAGGTGCGATCACATAAATTTGATGACCTTTTTTGAGTTCTGCAAACATCATCTCTAAAACACTTTTTAAATCTTGATATGTTTTTACCATGGTTGTAACTGGCTTACGATTTGCTGGTTTTGTTTTAATACTACTAATATCCATATCACCATATATTGTTAAAGCATATGTTCTTGGAATTGGCGTGGCACTCATATATAATACATCTGGCATAGTTCCTTTGTTCATTAAATTTTTCCTTTGATTAACGCCAAAGCGATGTTGTTCGTCAGTAATTACTAAACCTAAATTAGTAAACTCAACATCCTCAGTTAATAACGCATGCGTGCCAATCACGATATCATATTTTTGTTCTTTGATTTGACTTTTTATTTGATTCTTTTTTTTAGTTGCACTAGTTAATAACACTATTTTTAAATGAGGAACTAATTCTTTAATTGTTTGATAGTGCTGTTGCGCTAAAACCTCAGTCGGAGCCATTAAGGCGCTAGAATATCCCGCTAAATAATTAATATACATTGCTAAAATAGCAACAACTGTTTTTCCACTTCCAACATCACCTTGTAACAAACGATTCATTCTTTTAGCACTCACTAAATCATCATATATTTCTTGAATTACTTTTTCTTGATCAGGTGTTAACCCAAACGGTAAACTTTTAATCAAAGACAATACTTTTGCAAATTCAACCGCTCTTGTTAAACCTTGTTTTTTCTTATTTTTTCTTAAAAAATTTATTTTTAACATTAAAATAAATAATTCTTCATATTTCATTCGCATAATCGCTTTATTTAATCTTTCTTCATTTGTTGGAAGATGCGTTTCTTTTAAAGCATCTACAAAAGGTATAAAATCATACTTTTTTTCAATCTCACTAGGAACAACACTTTCGGGAACTACCATTGTTAATGCTTTATGCAAAATATTAATAATTTTTTTATTGCTTAATTCTGCTGTTTGATGATAAATTGGTGTTATTTTTTTCTCTTCTGGAATTGGTCCAAAAAGCAA
This sequence comes from Mollicutes bacterium, assembly GCA_003560455.1. Taxonomy (GTDB): domain Bacteria; phylum Bacillota_I; class Bacilli_A; order RF39; family UBA660; genus CSSED10-109M. Next base: position 296 of record PWIL01000102.1, on the reverse strand, counting down.
ATCACTGGCAACTAAAGTATTTTTTTCAGAATTATATTTACCAATTACAGTTATCGTGATATTTTTTTTCAATCTTGGTCTTAAAAAAGCCCGATTATAAATATGCACATTAATTACTTTTTCTTTGATTTGTAATTTAAACTTTAAAACATTTTTTTTATAATTAAAATAAAAAACAGTTGGATCACTAATTAATAACCCATCAATCATTGTTTTTTCTTCATTTAAATCAGTTCTAGTTAAAACTTCATAACGAAAAGGAAAATAAAAAAGCAAATCAGGCAAATTATTGATAC
>PWIL01000080.1 GCA_003560455.1 Mollicutes bacterium | reverse complement strand
ACACATTTAGTTATTTAATTACTAATGTTATGGGAGCGATTGGCGAAAAAGTATCAAGGCGACCGGCGAATTCAAGTCATCCGTTTGGGTATGGGATTGTTCAATATATTACCGCTGTTTTAATTGGTTTTTTTATTTTATTAGTTGGCATCTTAATTATTGTCAATATTGTAACAATTTCTTTTCTCCAACCAAACCTCTATATTTTAGGCGTTATCTTTTTGTCAATTATTTGTAAACAAACTTTAGCGCGTTTTTTAAGAAAACAAGCTCAGGAATCTGAAAATGCGATTATTGAAGCGTTAGCAAAAGAAACAACTTCTGATGGCATGAGTTCAATAGTAGTTTTATTATTGGTTAGTTTAACTTGGTTAACCGGAATTAGTGAATATTTTTCTTATATGGATAATATAGCAGGTTTAATCATTTCTGGTTTTATTCTTTTTACTGGAATTGAATTAATTTTTGCTAATTTAAGTAATATTGTTGGTCAAAAAGAAGATTGTAGTGACCGAAAAAAAACCATAAAAAAGGCAATTTTAAGTATTCCTGATGTTATAGAAGTAAAGGATTTAACAATTGTTAAATACGGGCCTTATGCAAATTTATTTGCTAATGTTAAAATGAAAGGAACGATTACATTACGAGTAACAAATAATCGGATTAAAAAAATTAAATGTGCGATTCGCAAAGTTGATAAAAAGGTAAAATATATTACCATTAATCCAACGCCGAAATAAGGAGGGAAGTAATGCGAATTATTTTTCATATTGATGTTAATAATGCTTTTTTAGCTTGGACTTCAGTTTGGCGTTTACAAAATAAACAAAGTGATTTAAGACTGGTGCCAGCTGTTATTGCTGGCTCACGATATAATCGCAATAGTTTGGTTTTAGCAAAATCAATTCCGGCCAAAAAATTAGGAATTAAAACCGCCATGCCCATTAATCAAGCGTTTAAAAAAGCACCTAATTTAATCACCAGTCCACCAGATTATCATCTTTATAGTGAAATGTCTAAAAAGTTGTTTGATTTGATTCAAAGTTACACCCCAGATTTAGAAATTTGTTCCATTGATGAATGTTTTTTAGATTATACACCAGTTAAAAAATTATATGGTGATGAAATAATTTTTGCTGAAAAATTACAAAAAGAGATATTTGAAAAACTTGGCTTTACCGTTAATATTGGCATTGCTAATAATAAATTATGTGCAAAAATGGCTTCTGATCTAGAAAAACCAAATAAGATTATTACTTTGTATCAAGATGAAGTTGTAAAAAAAATGTATCCATTACCGATTGAAAATTTATATGGTGTTGGTCAAAAAACCAGTGGGATGTTGAAAAAAATAGGCATATATACAATTAAAGATTTAGCCGAATATGATCAAAAAAAATTAGAAAAGTTTTTTAAAAATAAAGCGCGCGGGTTGATTGAGTTGGCTAAGGGGATTGATGATTCTGAAATTGTGGTTAATCGTGGGCGCAATAAGTGTATTAGTCATAGTCAAACTTTTGATTTTGATGTTGATGATGAAACAGATTTATTATTAAAATTATCAGAGTTAACGGAAACAGTAGCATATCAATTACGGCAACAAAAAAGTAAAGCCTATGTAGTTGGGATTGTTATTAAAGATGCTTTTTTTAAAACTAAAAATCATCAAAAAAAAATAACTAATGCAACTGATGAAACAATGGAAATGAAAAAGATAGTTAAAAAACTTTTTCTTGCTAAGTGGTCTAAAAAGCCGGTTCGCATGTTAGGTGTTAAAGTCGAACAGTTAGTTGATAATGATTATTATCAAATGTCTTTATTTGAAGATGAGGAAAAAAAATTACAAAATAATAAATTAAATCAAACCTTAGATGAGTTATCGCAAAAATATGGTCATCGGGTGATTAAGAAATGAGGAAATATGGAAGAAAAAATAAAACATGAAATAGCCAATAAACTAATGATTAAAGAACAACAAGTAAGTGTTGTTTTAAAACTTTTAAGTGAAAATAATACGATACCATTTATTGCTAGATATCGAAAAGAAATGACAGGTGGTCTTGGTGAAGAAAAAATAAAAGCAATTGATGAAGTTTATCAATATCAAAAAAATCTTGCCGAACGAAAAGAAGCCGTGATTGCTTTAATTGATGAAAAAGGTTTATTAACTGAAGAATTAAAAAATAAAATTATCAATGCGGAAAAATTAGTTGAAGTTGAAGACTTATATCGTCCGTTTAAAGAAAAGAAAAAAACCAAAGCAACCGAAGCTATTAAAAAAGGCCTGGAAGCGTTTGCGAAATTAATTTATTCTTTTCCAAAGGAAATTGATCTAGAAAAAGAAGCAAGTAAATTTTTAAATAAAGATGTTAAAACTACGGCTGATGCAATAACAGGTGCCGGACATATTATTGCAGAATGGATTAGTGATCAAGCTGAATATCGAAAAGCAATTCGCTTGAATATGATTAAAAATGGTATCATTGTAACTAAAATAAAAAAAGATGTTGCTGATGAAAAAAAAGTTTATGAAATGTATTATGACTATCAAGAAGCAATTAAATCAATAAAGTCACATCGAATTTTAGCAATTAATCGTGGTGAAAAAGAAAAGGTTTTGTTAGTAAAAATTAAAGTTGGTGAAGAAGATTTAAATTATTTAGTTAGTAAAATAATTAAAACACAATCACCAGTTAATGATTTAGTTTTAACTTTTATTAAAGATAGTTATGATCGGTTAATTTTTCCGAGTGTTGAACGCGAAATTAGAAGCGAATTAACTGAAAAAGCGGAAAAAGATGCAATTAATAATTTTGGAGTTAATTTAGAAAAATTATTATTAACACCACCTTTAAAAGAAAAAATAATTTTAGCACTTGATCCTGCTTATCGAACTGGTTGTAAATTAGCAGTGATTGATGCTTTAGGAAGAAATAAATTAATTTCTGTTATTTATCCGCATGCACCATTAAATAAATGGCAAGAAAGTATTGGACAATTAAAAAAAATAATTAATGAATATCAAATAGATATTATTGCAATTGGTAATGGAACAGCTTCTAGAGAAAGTGAAAAACTAATTGCTGAAGTAATTAAAAGCATTGACCAAAAAGTTGAATATATAATAGTTAATGAAGCAGGAGCTAGTGTTTATTCAGCCAGTGAAATAGCAAAACAAGAATTTCCGAAATTAGAAGCAGCGGAACGAAGCGCGATTAGTATCGGCCGTCGGTTACAAGACCCATTAGCTGAATTAGTCAAAATTGATCCTAAAAATATTGGAGTTGGTTTATACCAACATGATGTTACACCTAAATTATTAAACGAAAGATTAAATTTTGTAGTGACTAAAGCGGTAAATATGGTTGGCGTTAATATTAATACGGCTAGTAGTTCGTTATTACAATATGTTTCTGGTTTAAATAAAAAAACAATTAGTAAAATACTTGACTTTCGTGAGCAAACTGGTAAAATTAAAAGTCGTAATGCTTTAAAAAAATTGTTAAGTCCGAAAAGTTATGAACAAGCAATTGGTTTTCTTAGGGTTTTAGATTCGCCAAATATGCTGGATATGACGGATATTCATCCGGAAAGTTATACAATTGCTGAAGGGGTTTTAGCAAAAATTAATATGAATGTTAATGACCTTGGTAGTAGTGCAATTGAAGAAAAACTAGAAAATATTAATTTTGATTTATTATTAAACGAATTAAAGACAGATAAATATACGTTAGAAGATATTATTAAATCGCTTAAAAAACCAAATCGTGATCCAAGAGACATGATGGAAAAACCATTATTAAAAAGTGATATTTTAAATTTAGAAGATTTAAAAATTGGTATGAAATTACAAGGAACCGTACGTAATGTAGTTGATTTTGGTGCATTTATTGATATTGGTTTAAAAAATGATGGTTTAGTTCATATTTCAAAAATTAGTAATCAGTATCTAAAACATCCCAGTGAAGTTCTAGCTGTCGGTGACATTGTTGAGTGTCAAGTAATTGATATTGAAAAAGAAAAAGGACGGGTTGCTTTAAGTTTATTAAAATAAAAAATTAAAATTTAGTAGTAGTTATTAATTAAAAGGAGCTAAAAAATGGATAAAAAAAAGTGGTTCGAAGATTTAGATTATTTTAAGGAAAAACTTGAACATTTTCATCCTAATCTATATCGTAATTATGATAGGGAAATATTTATTAAAAAGTTTACTGAAGTAAAAGAAATTAATAATAAATTAACAAAAAGTAATATGTTAAAGCAAATTGCGTATTTAACTTCGCTTTTAAAAGATGCCCATACTTATATTGATCGAGGTTTTCTTGGTTATAAAATGCCTATTTCTTTTGAAATGATAAATGATAAATTGTATATTACAAGTGTAGATGAAATAAATCAACAAGCCTTGTTTAAAGAGGTAATATCCATTAATAATAAATCAATTATGGCGGTTTTAAAAGAATTGGAACATTTTATTGTATATGAAACATCAGCCTTTAGAGAATTTCAAATTGAACAGACTTTAAGAAGACCTTTGTTTTTGAAAATTTTAAATATAATTAACAGTGATGTTTATGAAATAGGTTATAAAAATAATGGTCAGACAAATAAGATAGCTTATAAATACGAGCAAGCACCAGATTATTCGAAATTAATTAAACCAATGATATATTCAAATAAAGTTTTTAAAAGATATTATTGTCGAAGAGTTGATAATTCTAAGACGCTTTATATTAATTATTTTTCTTGTCATGAGGATGAAAATTATAAAATGGAAAAATTTTTAAGCGATATAAATAAAGAACTTGAGAGTAATATAGATAAAGTTATAGTTGATATACGACAAAATCAAGGTGGCAATGCAATGGTTATAAAACCGATAATTAAAAGATTAGAAAGTTTTAATGGAAAAATATTTTGTTTGGTTGATAAAGGGACATTTTCCGCCGCTATGTTTGCGTTATTAGATTTGAAGAATTTGGGTGCAATTGTGATTGGCGGACAAACTGGTGGTTCGATTGATAGCAGATTTGGTGAGGTTGAAAAATTTCAACTGCCAAATTCAAAAATTATTGTTACTTGTTCAACTAGAACATTTGAAATAAAAAAAGATAAAGTGGGAAAATATCAAACGATTTGTGATAGTAAGGAAGAAAAAACCCCATCATTACCAATGGCTTCATTTCCAAATGATTATGAAATATATAATACGATTGAAAATTTAAGAGTAGGAGAGGACATTGTTATAAACAAAGTTTTAAATTATGAAAAAGGAAAAATATTATAATTATTAAAAGGGGGGGGATTAGTTGGAATTATTTTTATTATTAAAAACCCAATGGCATTATTTAAAAGAAGATCAATATAAATTTATTGTTTTTGCTTTTTTAGTGTTTTTTGGTTCATTTTTTTCTTTGGTATATGAGTATTTATTTGGTTTAGCAGTTGATAATTTAGTTGCTGGTAGTTTTTATATGTTTTCCCTTTATTTATTTTTTCACGCCCTTTATTCAATTATTGATTTAGGATTATTTCATTTTTATAAAGAATTATTATATACGCGAATTGAAATTAATTTCTTTGAACGAATTACCAAAGATTTATTTCAAAAAGGTTTAGATTTACCAGTTCGGGCGTTTGATAAAATGCGGGTTGGTGAATTAGTTAATAAAATATATACTGATCCCCAACAAATAACTAATATTCTCCCTAAAATAATCCGTTCAGTTTCACGAATAATAATTGTTATTTTTATTATTGGTTTGGCGGCAACATTTTCTTGGATATTAACAGTTCAATTTATATTATTAATTATTATTAAAACAATTATTTCTTTGAAATATTATCCACAAATAAAAAGTACCAGTAAAAAAATAAAAGCGGAAAAAGATAGTTTTTTATCATTAGCAAATCAAATTTTTTTTGGCGTGCGTGATGTTAAAGCGCTAGGGTTAAAAAAGAATATGCAAAAACTAGTTGATAAAAATGTAAAAGATTTATTTTTTCAATCTTTTCGGGTTCGCTATTTTAATTTATCATATTATACTTTATTAGGTTTATTGGGAACTTTTATGGAACTAGTTATTTTTTTAACGTTAGGTTATTTATATTTTTTGGGTGATATCACATTGGCGCTTTTTATAGCTTTTCAATGGTATATTTGGCGGTTATTTGATTTTTCAAGACAAATCGCCCAACTTGGTGCTGATTATCAACAAGTAATTGTTTCTTTAAAAAGAATAAATACAATTTTGGATAATGAATTATATGATGATGAAAAGTTTGGTAATCGAAAAATAAATAAAATTAAAGGTGAAATTACTTTTCAAGATGTTAATTTTGCTTATGATGATCAAAAGGTTTTAGATAATTTTAATTTAACTATAAAACCAAAGCAAAAAATAGCGATTGTTGGTCGTAGTGGCGTTGGAAAAACAACGATCTTTAATTTATTATTGCGTTTTTATGATCCTGATGCGGGTCAAATATTAATTGATGGCATGCCAATTACTGAATTTTCCCAAGCTAGTTTAAGAAAACATATAGCAATTATTCGTCAAGAGCCGTATATTTTTAATAAAACTATTAAAGAAAATTTTAAAATGATAAAACCTAATATAACTTTAAGAGAAATTCGCGAACTGTGTAAAAAGGTTTATATTGACAAATATATTATGAGTTTAGAAGATAAGTATGATACTCTAATCGGTGAAGGGGGAATTAATTTATCAGGAGGTCAGAAACAAAGATTATCAATTGCCCGTAGCCTAGCGAAAAAATCGAAAATCATTTTATTTGATGAATCAACATCTTCATTAGATAATGAATCGCAAAATTATATTAAAAACACGATTAATGACTTAACTAAAGATCATACCGTTCTAATTGTCGCCCATCGTTTATCAACAATTATTGATGCTGATTTAATTATTTTAATTGATAATGGCGAAGTAAAAGCAATGGGGAAGCATAGTGATTTATTGATGGAAAGCGATTTATATAATAAATTGTATCAACCAGAGGCATTAGAATTAAATGTGTAAATAAAAAGAACAATTTAAAATTGTTTTTTTTTTATGTTTTTTTAAAATGTGGTATAATATAGAAGATGATAATTGTAGAATAAAAGGGAGTAATTATGAAAAAGTTTAAAAAAAGAGGATTTACTTTAATTGAATTATTAGCGGTAATTGTAATATTAGCAATTATTTTATTAATTGTTATGCCAATCATTTTAAATGTAATTAGTGATGCAAGAAAAGGAGCGTTTGCGGCTAGTGCAAGAGGAATAGTGAAAACGGCGGAAAATGAGTGTTTTCTTGATATTGCCAGGAATCAAAATGGTGAAAGAGAAATTATTTTTGATAATTTCGAAATGGGGACTGAAAAATTGCATTTTTCTGGTCAAGCTCCTAAAGGTGGGCATGTGTTTATAAATGATGAGTGTGAAATAGCCGCCGCAGTTCATAATGGAACTTGGTGTGCCAAAAAATATTTTCATAGTGAAGAGATCTTTCTTGAGGACTATGATGGTAATTGTCTGCTTGCAATGGGGGGAAGTTGGACTTTTGAAATAACAACAACTGAAGATAATCAATTATTTGGATTTGGTATAAATAATGGTGATTTTACTATTGACTGGGATGATGGAACTGAAGATGTAGTCAATGATAGTGGTAATCTATATTTGACTCATGAATATGCAACTGCTGGTGTTTATGAAATAACTTTAGATGGTACTGCTTCTCATGTATCTTTTTGTACTGTTGGTAGTGGGACAAGTTGTCATAGTGATGCAACACCGGAAAGGTTAACTGATATTTTATCGCCAGTTCCTATGGGATTTGGTTTAACAAATGCGCGGATGATGTTTGCTTATACGGAAATTGACACTTTTTCAACACCTAATTTTTTGAATAATGCAAGTAGTGGAATTACAGATATTAGCAATATGTTTCGTGGTGCCAGTTTATTTAATGGTGATATTAGTAATTGGAATATGAATAATGTAACTAATATGAGAGGTGTGTTTTATAATGCAACCGCCTTTAATCAAGATATTAATAATTGGGATACGAGTAATGTAGTGGACATGAGAAATATGTTTGATAATGCAACATCATTTAACCAAAATTTAAATGATTGGAATACGGGCAGTGTTACTAATATGAGTTTAATGTTTAATGAAGCAATTGCTTTTGATGGTGATATTAGTGATTGGGATACAGGCAATGTAACTGATATGAGTTCAATGTTTTATGAAGCAGCATCTTT
>PWIL01000153.1 GCA_003560455.1 Mollicutes bacterium | reverse complement strand
TTCTTTCTTTAATCAAACGATCTAATAAAAAATAATCATAACCAACTAGAAAAAGTAAAAATGCAATTCCAGCAACAATATACCCCAACAAAAACCAAACAATTAAAACTAACATTATAATTGTCGTATATTTTAAAGAATAATAATAATTTCTCTTTTGGTGAAATCCAGCTAAACGCAACTTTTTTTCTAAAGTCATTTACATCACCTCAACTGTAAAAATCTTTTTAATTATAATTAAATAAAACATATATAAATTTAACATAATTAAAATAATTAAACGACCAATTGTTGTCATAATTAATGGCTCAAAATAAAAAGGATTGATAATTGTTAAAAAAGTTATCATAATGATTGGCATTAGGGCGAGAATAAACGCGCTAATTTTCAACCCACTTGTAACTGCTTCGATTTCTAAAGAAATTTCTTGTTTATGATAAAATCTTTTTTGCATCGCCGCAAACAAATGATTAATATCCCCACCAGATTTAGTTAAAATGGTCATAATACTTGCCAAATAATCAGCTTCTTTTAAAGAAGTTCTTTGCGCAAATCTTTTAAAAGCCTCATCAACACTTAAACCCAATTTTATTTCATCATGAATAAATTTAAATTCCGCACTTAATAAATTTTCCTCACGCTTTGTCACCAATTCAATCGCCTGCAATACACTTTTGCCCGCTTGAAAAGCATTAGTCATAATCGTAATTACTTGCTCAAAGTCTTCATTAATCTTTTTTAAATAACTATGATAACGAAAACTATTTTGCGTTTCCAATAAAATTACAATCAAAATAAATAAAAACATCATTAACGCAAAACTAATTACTGGTAAAAAAGAAAGTAAAGTTAAAACGATAAAAATAAATATTTTTTCACTTAAATAACTTATTTCTCGTTCATATAATTGATTAATAGTTTTAAAATAACGATGATGATAATCACTATTAACAATTTTGAAATAGATTAAAACCCGGTCAATTTTAAAAATACAATATAAATATAATTGTTTTAATTCTTGCCATAAATTATCTGGTTTTTGATTTTTATCAACAATATATGGGGCGATTCTTCTTTCTAAATCAACTATTTTTTTTACTCTAATCAAGTACCATAAAACTAAGACTAAAACAAATAATAAAATTAAAACAAATTGCATCATTGGTGATGCAAAAAAAGAATTTTCAACAAAAAAACTCTCAACTTCAAATTGCATCTTTATCACCAAACATTTCATCTAAATTTTCACCGGTTCGGTTTTTTATTTTTTCATAAACTTGAGGAACGTAATCATGTAAAACAAATTCACCCATTACATCACCCTTACTAGTCACCCCAGTTTGTGTAAATGAAAAGATGGGTTTAAGAATGATTGTTTCATTTTCTAAAGCCTCAACTTCACTAATATTAACTACTTTTCGATGACCATCACTTAATCTTTCAACTTGAACCACCAAATCAAGTGCACCAACAATATATTCACGAACTGCTTTAACCGGTATTTCCATCCCCGCCATTAAAACCATCGTTTCTAAACGATTTAGCGCATCACATGGTGAATTAGCATGCATCGTCGTAATTCCACCATCATGACCTGTATTCATCGCTTGCAACATATCAAAAGCTTCTGCTCCCCGCACTTCACCAACAATAATTCGATCGGGCCGCATTCGCAATGCATTAATCACTAAATTGCGAATTTTTACCTCTCCTTGACCTTCATAATTTTTATTTCTTGTTTCTAATGACACTACATGTTCTTGCTTTAACTTTAACTCTGCTGCATCTTCAATTGTTACAATTCGTTCATCTTTTTTTATTAAACTTGATAAAATATTTAATAAAGTTGTTTTCCCACTACCAGTTCCGCCACAAACAAGAATATTTAATTTAGCTAACACTGCTGCATTTAAGAACCTAGCCATATATGGAGTCACTGTACCATTTCTTAAAATATCATCAATTGTAACAACTTCTTCTTTAAATTTGCGAATTGTTAAAACTGGACCTTTAGTTGCTAAAGGCGGGATAATTGCATTTAATCTTGACCCATCTGGTAATCTTGCATCAACCATCGGCCGTGATACATCAATCGTTCGACCAAGTGGTTGAATAATTCTTTGAATTGTTCGAATTATGTGATTGTTATTAATAAATGAAACACTATCGTCTTTAAATATTTGACCATCAATTTCAACATATATGTCATGAATTCCATTAACCATAATTTCAGTCACTGCCGGATCCTTTAATAAATCCGTAATTGGACCAAAACCATGCACTTCATTATTAATTAAATTATATAAATAATTAATTTCAGCACTCTTTAAATCATAACCATCGACAGCTTTTTTAACATGTTCGTTAATTTGCTTTTTGATTGAACGCTCTGGGGAAGTTTCTTCAATTAGATTAGCAATAATTTGATAACGTAATTTCTCTAAAATATCTTTGTTTTCAAAAACCGCATAATCCTCCGGCCAATCCTGTCTTGTTTGCTTAATTGCAAATTCTTCAGTTAATTTTTTCATTATTCTTCCCCCTCAATCATTTTAACAATTTTTTCATATGCCGCATTTTTTTTGCTTTTGCCATTTACTAAATCATCTTCATAGTTTTTATTATATAATTTTTTAGGAATTGTATAATCAATGTTCGCCCCAATAATTGCTCTTATCTCACTATTATCATAATGACTTGGAGTTTTAGTTGTTGCTAAATTTAAAACTATATGATAATTGTCTTTACCAATATTTTTATAAATGTTCAACATAGTTTTTAAATTTTTTAAATCAATCAAAGTTGGGGTTGTTACAAATAATATTTCATCAGCCAAATCAGCTAAAATTAAATTTGTTTCACTAATACTATGATTAGTATCAATTAAAATAAAATCATAACGCGATTGTAAAGTTGAAAGCATTAAATTTAACAATTGATTATTTAACTTTACAGCTTTTCGCGGATCATTAGGTGCACCAATTACGGCAATTTTTTCTTGATAATCAGTCACATAATTATCAAGGCTACTAAACCGTTTTGTTTCTAAATCATTAATTAACTCAAAAATATCACTTCGCATAGTTAAATTTAAACTAGTGGCTAAAGCCCGCCCACTTAAATCCATATCAAGTAATAAAACACTTTTGTTCATTGCTAATGCTAAATTAATAATCGTTGAAGTCTTGCCAGTCCCCCCTTTAACTGATGTGACAACAATAACTTTTCCTTTTTTAATTGCCATTTTCAAACCCCTCTCTAATTACTATATTTTTAGTTTTTTTTTCACCAGTAAAAACTTTTGTTACCAATTTATTTTCTCCAAAAATTACTGTTATTTCATAAGTAATGATTAATGTTATTTGATCCGAACTATGTTTGATTTTTAAATTATTTGGTGCAAAACTTTCTTCAATTTCATCTAAACTAGCTATTGTTTTTTCTTGAAAATAATAATCAACTGCCAAATTTACTTGGTTACTAATTTGTTGGTGTTGAACTTGCTGATAAGTTACATCAATTAAATAAACAAAAGCAGTTAACATAAATGGCAAAATTAAAACAAATAATACTAATACCTGACCGCGATTATTCATAATAAACCCCGCGCTCTTCAATAACAAATGGGTCAGGTAACATCTTTTTTAATCCTGGCGTAATAATTGCAATTTCTTTTTTCAAAATAATCTCAGTTTCATTTTTTTTGATTTTTAAATTATTTTTTGCTAAATATTCTTCTTTTTCATTTTTTTCATCTAAATTATGATAATAATTAAACGCCATTGTCAATTGGTTTTTTTGGTAATAAATATTAGCAAAATCAAACATTGCTAAAAAAAACAATATTAGAACTGGTAATATTAAAACAAATTCAACTAATGCTTGACCGCGATTTTTCATACCATCACACCTTTATTATTTATAATTATAGCAAATAACCAAACAATAAACAATAAAAAAAGCAGGATTTAATCTTCTGCTTCTTGTTCTTCCTCATCATCTTCTTCGTCATCATCTTCTTCTGTATCATTAAAATTAACACAATCACCATCTCCTGGTTTTTCGCCCTCAACATAATTTTTATTCATCATCTCACAAGTTGTTCTTGTCATAGCATCATGTAAATAACCGCTAATTAAAGTCATAATGCCAAAAATTACAATTACAATTAAAGAAATTATTAAAATATATTCAACCAATGCTTGTCCACGCTTATTAAACATTTCAACCCCTCCTATTTTTCTTTATTTTACGCATTACTTGTTTATTTGTCAATTTTTTTAACTTGTGTTATATTTTTAGCATGCAAGTAAAATATGCCAATTCTTTTTTCAAACGTTTATTTGGTTTAATGTTTAAAAAAAACATTAATTATATTTTAGTGTTTCCGAACTGTAATGCAATTCATACTTTTTTTATGCGCCAGAAAATAGATATTGTGATGACTGATAAAAATTTTAAAATTTTATATGTTTTCCCGAAAACAAAACCTTTTAAAATCATCAGTCCCAAAAAAAATGTTTATTATACTTTTGAAATTCCAATTAATTATTTAGAATTCACTGTTAATACAAATATTACTCAGTATATTCAAATTCAAAATCAAGAATTCGAACAAGATCACCAGGTTTAGCACCTAGTTCGTGTAATTTTTGATCAATTCCCATTTTTCGCAATTTATGACCAAATCTTATAACTGCTTCATCAGTTGTAAAATTGGTCATTTTTACTAATTTTTCAATTTCCGCACCGCGAATAATCCAAACATCATTACTTTTATAAATATTAAAATCATTTTCTTGATCAAATTTATATAATTTATGATCAGCAGTTTGCTTATCTTCATATAAAGGCGTTTGTGGATGAGATTCAACCAAATCTGCTAAATAAACAATTAATTCGTGTAATCCGGTTTGATTTATGGCTGATATTTCAAAAATGGGCAAGTTGACTTTTTCACTAAATTTCTTTAAATTTTCTTTTGACCATGGCAAATCCATTTTATTAGCAACAATAACTTGCGGCTTAGTTAATAATTTTTCATTAAAACTTTTTAATTCAGCCAAAATAGTTTGATAATCTTCATAAGGATCACGCAATTCAAAACTACCCATATCAATAACATGTGCAATTACTCTTGTTCTTTCAATATGCTTTAAAAAACGATCACCAAGGCCTTCGCCTTGCGAAGCTCCTTTAATTAAACCGGGCAGATCAGCAACCACAAACGCTTTTTTATCGATTGCTTCAACCACTCCTAAATTCGGTTGCAAAGTTGTAAAATGATAATCCGCAATCTTTGGTTTAGCTGCTGAAATTTTAGAAATAATCGTTGATTTCCCAACACTCGGCAAACCAACTAAACCAACATCAGCTAATAACTTTAGTTCAACTTTAATATTTTTTTCTTCCCCTGGCTCCCCATTTTCAGCTATTTCTGGAGCAGGATTATTGTTTGTTGCAAAAGCCATATTACCACGACCACCACGACCACCACGCACAATAATAACTTGATCATCTTTTTTTGATAAATCAGCAATCACAACATTATTATCTAAATCTGTTACAATCGTTCCCAACGGCACTTTAATAATAATATCTTCTGCATTTTTGCCATGCTTTCCTTTACCACCACCATTTTGACCACGCTCACCTTTTATTTTTTTTTGATGTCGCAAATCAACTAATGTATTTAAACCTTCATCAACTTTTAAAACAATATTTGAACCACGACCACCATTACCACCAAAAGGACCGCCAAACTCAACATATTTTTCACGCCGAAAAGCAATACATCCATTCCCACCATCACCACCTTTAACAAAAACACTTACTTCATCAACAAACATATTATCACCCTACTTTTAATTATACACTAAATAAAAAAAAATAGAAACTCTCGTTTCTATATTTTATCGGAATAAACACTCACTTGTTTTCTGTCGCGACCTAAACGTTCAAATTTAACATAACCATCAATTTTGGCAAAAACTGTATCATCACGACCAATCCCAACATTACGCCCAGGATAAATTTTTGTTCCTCTTTGCCGATACAAAATTGAACCACCAGTTACATATTCTCCATCTGCTGCTTTTGCACCTAATCGTTTTCCAATTGAATCACGACCATTTTTAGTCGACCCCTGTCCCTTTTTATGGGCGAACAATTGAATATTTAATTTTAATAATTTAATCATTTTGACACCTCCTAATTACTATATTTTGGGGATATTGATTTGCAAGTTCATCTAGTAAGACAAACATATTAAAAATCAATGTTTTGGTAATTTCATCCTGTTGTTTAATTTTAATATTTATTTCTGCATCAGTTTCATGAAAATCAAGACTATCTTTTTTTAAACGCATAATACCATTAACACTGGTAATTACAATGCTTGAAACTGCAGCACAAACAATATCTTTTCCTTTTTCTTCATAATTGGCATGACCTTGAATCAGCATTTCAATTATTTCATCTTTTTGATATGTTACTGTTACTTTAACCATTTTAATCAACTTTTATTTCTTGAATAACTAATTTTGTATATGGTTGGCGATGACCTTGTGTTCGTCGATATTTTTTCTTTGGCTTATATTTAAAAATTGTTAATTTTTTTTGTTTGCCTTGCTTTTCAACTAAAGCTTTAACTGTAACATTTTCTAAATATGGCCGCCCAGAAATACCATTACACATTAAAACATGATCTAATTGAATTGTTTTTCCTTCTTCAGCATCAATTTTTTCAACATATAAAACTGTTCCTTCTTCAATGTAATATTGTTTGCCACCACTTTCGACAATTGCTTTCATGTTTACCTCCTTAATTTTCTAAGACTCGCCATTAAGGTGCCTTCTGCTTTAACCTTTTCTGTGCGGTTGTAGAGTGAGGCTCTACACAATAATAAATAATACCACATATCATTTTTGTTGTCAATTATTATTAACTATAATCATCAAACATTTTTTGTAACTAAACTATCATTTTAATTACAAACCGGAAATTTAGTAATTACATTATCAAGATATTGTTGTAATAAAGTTAAATCTTGAATATCTATATTGCCATCATTATTTAAATCAGCAGCCGTTCTACTTGCGTCATCTAATCGTTTAAAGCCAAGCACATGATCAGAAAGCAAATCTCGATCAGTTGTAGTAATGGTCCCATCATTATTAAGGTCACCATAAAATCTACTGCCATCTGGAACCAAGCAAGAACCAGCTGGAATATCATCTTTTACTTTTTCCCACTCAGCCCGAATTGTTTGATTACTAACAACATTAGTAACTCGACCATTGGTTTGATTAAAACTACCACCACTACCTGATATTCTTGTAAAACCAATTAATTGATAACCATCACGATAACAATTTGGCGCAGTTGAATTTGCTCCTATTTTTATTCGTTGACTAGCCGGTTGACAATTACCACCATTACTATCATAAGTAATTGAATATATTATTTCTTCTTTTTCAGCAACCCAATTTACTTTGATAACCATTTCCTCGTTTACTACTTCACAAACGCCTGTTTGATCATCAAACAAGCCTGCACAATTACCTTCAATAATTTCATAATTTTTAGCAATATAATTTTGGCGTTCGCAAATCGGGGCGATAGTTGATTCACCATACTCAACTTCTAAATCTAAAAATTGACATTCCCCTCCATTTGCATCATACAAAATATTTAAAAAAGAACCATTAAAATTTTCAATACTATGCCAATTAACACTAATTCTCATATCACTTTGCACATTACTACAAATTCCGGTTAAAAGATCAAAATCACCCTGACAATCACCTTCAATAATAGTAAAACCAACTAATTCAAAACCTTCTTTAGAACAATTAACATCCCAAGAACTCTCCCCCGCCTTGACAATTAACAACTCTTCGTCACACTGACCATCATTTAATTCATATATTATTTGATGATTAATATCATTTTTTTGAATATTCTTTGTACACATTATCATTTGAAAAAACAAAACAAATATAAATATAACAGTCACAATTATTGTAACTATCTCTCTTAAAGTATATCCTGGTCGTTCTTTATACAAACTTTCCATTTTATCACCCCATTCTAAAATTTTAATGGTGCAAGTAGAGGGATTTGAACCCTCACAGAATAATTCCACAAACCCCTCAAGCTTGCGCGTCTACCAATTCCGCCATACTTGCATAATAATATTATAGCATAAAAAAAACTATATAATGAAGTGAACCCCAAAAAGTTCACTTCAATAAAATATAGTTTTTAAAAATTTATCACTGTTGATGCCAACTACGGCTGTGTAAATTTAACTGTGTAATTTCAGTTTTCATTTACTCCTTTTCTATATTTATAATTATACTATGCTTTTTTATAATTGCAAATGTTTTTCTATTCGCTTGTCATACATTTCAATTAATTCATTTAATATATAACTCCAATTTGCTTTTGTTGAACGATTCCATTTTTTTCTTAATTCTTTTATTCTTAAATATATTACTTTTAATAATGCTTCTTCACTAACAAAACTGCCTTTATTATTTGTTACTTTTTTTAAGCTTGAGTTAACGGCTTCTATTGCATTGGTTGTATATATCATTTTTCTTATATATCCGCTATAATCAAATAAAT